>CAWUOG010000004.1:0-32673 GCA_963923875.1 uncultured Alphaproteobacteria bacterium | reverse complement strand
GCCGGCCCGTGATTGCAACCAACGACGCCTACCGCTTCATGGCCGAAAGCCAGGCCCGCGAGGTTGGCGTGGAAATCGACATCCTGGTCGAGCCGTCGCGCCGCGACTCCGGCCCGGCGATGGCCGCCGCGGCGGCCTATACGCGCCGCTTGGGGGCCAAGGCGGTCTTGGCGCTGGCCTCGGACCATCTGGTGATCGGCGCCGAGGAGTTTCTCGCCGGATGCCGCGAGGGTCTCGCCGCCGTCCAGCAGGGCGGCATCGTCACGTTCGGAATCCCACCGACCGAGCCCAAGACCGACTACGGCTACATCCGCCCCGGAGCCGAGCGCATCGGTGCGGTGCAGAAGGTCGCGGCTTTCGTCGAAAAGCCCAACGCCCAGACAGCCTTGCGCTACATCGCCGAGGGCCTGTTGTGGAACAGTGGCAATTTCCTGTTCCCACCGGCGTTGCTGCTGTCGGAGATGGCGCGTTTCGAGCCGGAGATGGCCGCGGCAGCCGAGGACGCCGTCGCCAAGGCGAAGAAGGTCGGCTCAACCGTGTTCCTCGATGCCGAGGCCTTCGGCAAGGCACCGGCCAAGTCGATTGACTATGCGGTGATGGAACGAACCGACAAATGCTGGGTGGTGCCGGCCCGGTTCCGTTGGTCCGATCTGGGGACCTGGGATGCCCTTCTCGATGTCGGCCAAGCCGACAGTGCCGGCAATGTCACCGAGGGACCGGTCGAGCTCGACCATGTCCGCAATTCCTACGTCCGCTCCGATGGACCTCTGACTGCCGTGATCGGCGTCGAGGAAGTAGTCGTCGTGGCAATGAACGACGCCGTCCTCGTCGGCCATCGCGACAAGCTGCCCCGTCTCAAGGATGTCGTGCAGCGCATGTCGGATGGCAAGCACAAGGCCGCAACCGAGCATGCCATCATGCATCGCCCATGGGGCAGCTACCAGGACATCGACCGCGGGGAGCGCTTCCGTGCAAAGCGCCTGACCGTCATCCCCAACGGCAAACTCAGCCTGCAGAGCCACAAGCGGCGAGCCGAGCATTGGGTGGTCGTGAAGGGCGTCGCCGAGGTGACGCTCGACGGCAAGATCATGACCTTGCACGAGAACGAATCGATCTACATCCCGATGGGCGGCATCCACCGCCTGGCAAATTCGGGCAGCGAGCCGTTGGAAGTCGTGGAAGTCCAGACCGGCGACTATCTCGAGGAAGACGACATCACGCGCTATGAGGACATCTACGCCCGAGTTTAGGCACGTGTCCTAGCTGCCCTTCTTCGGCGTTCGATCGAACACGATCGGCTTTGGCCGGCTCAGCGCCTTGCCCACATGCACCATGAGACTGCGCAATAGCATGGCCAGCTGTCCGGCGACGAAGCGCAGCAACACCACGGCAAATCGGCCGGGCGGCATCTCGCCGCCACGAATGAAATTGTGGCCTGCCCGCAGGAAGGTCGTGGCGCAAAACAAGACCCAGGCAAGCGTCGCGAAAAACACCAGCCAGAGAACAGGCTTGAGGGCCGGCGCCAACAAGCCCGCCAAGACGCCCGATACGATGCCGATCAGCAGCACCGGCTGGTTGAGCGCCATGCAGAGATGCAGGAGCGCTGCGAGCTTGGCCGACAGAGTGATGTCGCGACTCCTCAGGATCGGCCAGACCATGCGAAGCCCGACATGCCTGAAGCCATCCTGCCAGCGCTGCTGCTGTCGCAGCCAAGTCTTGCGATCGGCCGGCAGCTCGCCCGGCACGGGTACGCTGACCAAAAACACGGATCGCCAGCCCTTTACCCAACCGCGATAGGTAAGGTCGAGGTCCTCGGTCACGGTGTCGCCCTTCCAACCTCCGCCGGCCTCGATGGCAGCGCGCTGCCAGACCCCGCAGGTGCCGTTGAACGGCAACGGGTGCCCCGCCCAATAGCGCGTCGCCTGCTCAATCCCGAGATGGGCGTCGAGCGTGACCATTTGCATCTCGGTGAGTGCGTTCTCGTGCGGATTGAGGAAGTCGAAGCGCGCCTGCACGAAGGCCGTCCGCGGCTTGGCCACGAAGACGCGCATGCACGTGCGCAGAAAGTCTGAAGGCGGGACGTAGTCGACGTCGAATATGGCGAAATAATCGTGCGGCGTATGCTGCATGGCCTCGTGCAGGGCGCCGCCCTTGAAGCCGCTGCGATCCGTGCGCTGCAAGGCGACGACATCAAAGCCTTTGGCGCACAATTCGGCCGCTACGGTACGCGCGAGCGCCGCCGTCTCGTCGGTGCTGTCATCGAGGATCTGTATGTGCAGCTTGTCTCTGGGCCAATCGAGAGCGGCGGCCGCCTCGACACCCCGGCGCAATACCGGCCCCTCGTTGAAGGACGGGATCTGGACGACAACATGCGGCAGTTCCGTGTCCGGCGGCAACGGCGTAGAGAGCAGGTCCTCCTCGCGCTCCAGAGCCTTGGCGCGCAGTCGGTGATTGAGCACCACCATGTAAAGCAGGCTGCCGATGAAGGCCGCCAGCAACATGCAGCATCCGAGGAAGATTGCGCCAAAAAGCAGCGCCAGCGTGTTGACGATGACCATCCGTGCGTCAGGCCCCCGTCTTGGGCGTGCGGTTGAACTCGGTCTTGCGTCCCAATGCCGCCATCACGATCGGCGCGGTGTTGGCGAAGGCGAGGTAGACCAGCACGAACGGCACGCTGGCCGCAGTTGCGACGTAGTCGACGATGTTGCCTCGCTTCAGCCGCCAGAAGGCTGCCCATGTCATGCCGAAAAGAATCGTCAAAGCGGTCAGGCCCCACAGCCAGCCCAGGAAGCGGAAGAATCCGATCAGATGGCCATGCCCCAAAATCGAGACCAGCAAGCCCACGATCCCGACTGCCAATACGGGAAAGATGACCTGTTGCATGAGCGCGACGCTCGTGACGAACTTGGCCTCGTCGGACCACTGCGAGCCCCAGACTTCGGGGAGGAGCTTCCGCGCCACCTGGACGAACCCCTTCGACCAACGACTCTGCTGGACGCCGAAATCATCGAGTTTCTGTGGCAATTCTCCCACGACATGCGGCTCCATCAGGAAGACGCCAGTCCAGCCCTTGAGATGGGTACGCAGCACCAAGTCGAGATCTTCCGATAGCGTATCGTGCGACCAGCCGCCTGCCTCGTCGATCGCGGCCCGCCGCCATATGCCACCGGTGCCGTTGAACTGAAACGGCACACCGCGGCGTGCACGAACGTCTTGCTCGACGGCAAAATGGGCGTCCTGCATCAGCCGTTGTGCCCGCGTCAGCCAATTGCGCTCGCCGTTGCCCCATTCGATGCGCGTCTGGACGAAAGCAGCCTTGGGGCGGGCCAACATCGCCGCCATGGCACGACGCAGCCAATCCGACGCCGGCACGAAATCGGCGTCGAACACGGCGACATATGGTGCATCGCAGCGCGCCATGCCGTACGCGAGTGCTCCGGCCTTGAAGCCGCTGCGGTCACTGCGTTGCAGATGCTCGACGTCGGCTCCGTCGCGCTGCAGACGCGCGATCACGTGCCGGGCAATATCGGGCGTCAGATCGGTGCTGTCGTCCAGCAGCTGCACCTTCAATCGATCGCGCGGCCAGTCGAGGGCGGCTGCCGCCTTGAGGGCCCGTTCAACCACTGCCGGTTCGTTGTAGACCGGGACCTGGACGAGCACCCGCGGCAGATCGCCGGGCAATTCCGGCCAGGCCTCCGACTCGACCGGCAGCGACCAGAACCACCAAAGCAGATAGAGAAAGTATCCCGCGATGGCGAAAGTCGCGACAAAGCAGGCAAATACAACAAAGTCGACGGCCGACAACAACACGTTCGGCACCGTTCAGTGATAGTGGATCGGCACTTCGAAGCAGCGCCCGTCCTCGATATGGAGGCGGCGTGTCGCTACGTCGAAAATGCGCTCGTCGTGCGTTGACAGGACAACGGCGCATTTCGCGCGCATGGCAAGATCCTTGAGCTGGTCGACGACCACCCTGCCCGACACACGATCGAGCGCAGAGGTTGGCTCGTCGGCGATGATCAGATCGGGCAGGCCGATCATCACGCGCGCGATCGCCACGCGCTGCTGCTGGCCGCCCGACAATTCGTCCGGCCAGGCCTCCGCCTTGTCGGCAAGACCAAGCAGTCCCAATAAATGACGAGCCCGCTTTTCATCCCAGGCCGGATCGGCGAGCGGAGTCGTCGACACGCCGGCCACAACGTTCTGCAGCGCCGTCAACGAGGACAGGAGGTTGCGCTTCTGGAACAGGAAGCGGATTCGGTTGCGCAATGCGTCGAGTTCGGGCCCCTCCAGACCGGTAACGTCGGTGCCGAGCAGCCGCAACTTTCCCTCCGACGGCCGGCGCATTGTCCCGAGAATCGTGAGCAGCGTCGTCTTGCCGGAACCTGACGGTCCCGTGACGATCACCAGTTCTCCTTCACGAACTTGCATGTTGATGTCGAACAACACGTCGGTACGTTGCGCGCCCGCGCCGTAGTGATGGTGGATATCGACTGCCTCGACCACCGCAGGGCCCATCGCATGGCTCTCGGCATTCATGACTATTCGAACAGCATGATGGGATCGACCTTCCACAGGCGGCGGATGGCGAAAACGCTTGAAACCGCCGTCATCACAATGGACGCGACCAACGAAACCGTCATCTCTCGCAGCCCCATCGTCATGCCGAGGTGCAGCGTGGCCTCGGCAACTCCATACACCAGGCGCGCGAATGTGAAGGCCACGAGAAAGGCCGGCGTGATGATAGCGGCCCCGATCTGCCCGATCATGCAGAGGAAGAACCAGTAGTCGTACCCTAGGCTCTTCAGGATGGCGTATTCGGGCAGATAGAAGCGGATGATCTGGTACTGGGCGTAATAGATGAACACCATGCCGATCATCAGACCCATGGCAAATCCGAGATCGGTGATGTAGCCCACCGGCGTCTCGCGCGACCAGTACGTCCGTTCGCGGCGCTCGAACTCATCCCGCGTGATAACCTCGGCGCGCCCAGCCAGCGTACGGTTCAGGCTGTCACGCATCGCGGCATGGTCGGTCCCGGGCGCAAATTTCAAAGCATAGAAGACGGGCCGCTCGGAGTACCATGGACCCAGGGCTTCGACCATCGTGTCCATGCTCATGACCACAGCGCCGTCGTTAACGACGTTCGGCCCGACGGCCACCGTACCCACGACAAACATCTCGCGAAGAAGCTGCCGAGAGTCAGGAGGGCCAAGGACGGTGATTTCGTCACCCTTTCCCGCGACTTCGCCAAGGTCTCCGAAATAGGGCCGCGAATCGCGATCGAACAGGATGCGCCGCACAACACGCAGCTTGTAGAGATTTTCGCGGAGCCCGGGTATGTCGATGGCTGGCGCTTCGACATCGATCGCGTACCACGCGATCTGGCGGGACGCGTTCATTCCGGGATGATAGATCGACATGACATCGAACCAGAACGGCGACGATGCAATCACCGATGGGTTGGCGGCAACCACGTCATTCACAGCCGCCGAGACGCTGGCGTGCAGTTGCAGCGACTTGAAACCGGCGGGGACCAGTACCGCATCACCGATAACTGCCTTATGGATCCGCACTGCTGAATAGTAGACGGCACGCTCAATGCCCAGCTGGGCAAAGATAACAAGCAGACTGGCCGTGACACCAGCCAGCGACAGCAAGGTGCTGGTGCGCTGTCGGCGCAATTGCTGAGCACCGAGAGGCATAGACACCGCCGTCCGGGCGGCTGCCCGAAGATCGGCGAACGAAATCCGCGGCCACCATCGGCGGGAAGGCTGCGATGGAAGCCCGGGCAGGGAGAGCGCCATCAGAGGAAAGTGACGCGAGTCTCGCGGCCGAGCACTTGAGGCATACCAGCCGGATCGTCGAGTTCGATCTCGACTTGAACCACGCGAGCATCGGTGGACGAGCCGCCGTCGGGCTCGGTGCGTTGCATGCGCTTTACGGTTGGCGCGATACGGGAAATCTTGCCGCGATACGCAACAGTGTTACCACGGAAAGTGACCTCGACCTTGCCGCCGAGCACTACACGTCCGAGATGAAGCTCGTCGACGTCGGCCAGAACGCGCAGCTTGCTCATGTCGACGATCTTGGCAATGCCACTCGGTGAAATACGCTCTCCGGCCTGGGTGTAGATTTGCACAACGACACCGTTGACCGGCGACCGCACCAGCGCTTGTTCGCGAGTGGTTCGAGCACTGTCGACCTTCGCCATCAGGATAGTGATGTCGGTATCGATCTGCGCCAGATCGGTCTGCAGGGTTTCTCTCATGACCCGCAGCTTCGCCTGCTCGCGCTCGAGTTCGCCCTGAGAAATGTTGAGGTCGAGTTGCTTCATCTCCGGCGGGCGGCCAGAGCGCGTTACTTCCATGCCCTTGAGCTTGTTCTCTTCAGTCTTCGTCTTGACGACGACTTCCTGCATGGCGATCTCGGAGACCCGGAAGCCGGAGACCATCGCCTCGCGCACCCTCTTCTGCTTCTCGAGTTCGGCTTCGGCATTGCGGACCGACACATCGGCGATGGCGTAGTTCGACAGGACAGCGATCACCTCGTCGCGCTTGACCTGCTGACCGTTGACGATTCGCAGTTCCGCCAGGACACCGCCGCCCATGCTGTCGCCGGCGATGACCACGGTTCCGGATGGGGCATCGGTGTAGCCACGCGTGATGAGGGGGCCGCCTGGCCGCGCCGCGTCCTGCGCACTGCTGGTCTGCCGGCTTGGCGCTATCCACAGCCCGAGCGCCGCCGCCACGAACAGCAGCGCAACCCCAACTGCACTCCATCTGAATTTTTGTGCCCGAGCCATCCGCCTTCGAAGCCAACCTAGTCTGTATTTACCCCAATTAGGGCTAGAAAGTCGTCGAAGTAACGACACTGCCTTTGACGACACCGACAATCGAGAAGGTACGATAGATTGCCGTCAGGACCTTATTGTACTCATAAAGTGGCGCATTCGTGACGTACACTACGTCCCGGACGTGCATCCCGAATTGCTGTGCGACAAAAATAGACACCGGCTGCTGCAGGTCCAGCCGAAAAACCCGGGCTCTCGCCGTGGGATTGTTCAGAAGATCGCCCATCCGGAACACAAAAACACCGGTCTTGTTGGCACGCTCGTCGGACAGTCCCCCCACCTGCCCCAGGGCTTCCAGCAGCGTCAGGTTGGGCTTGATCATCTCGACGTTACCGGCCTTCATCACCGCGCCAAGCACGGTGTAGACTTGGGAATTCGGGCGTACGACGATCTCATCGCCCTTCTGGATGCCGACATCGCCCCCGTTGAGCAGGTCCGAATACTGGGCAGTCAGGATCACTTCGCCGCGCCGACGGAGAGTGACCTGAAATTGGCTCGCAAGAGCGCCGGTCGGCCCGCTGCTGGCGAGCCCGCCGGACCTGTTGATAGCGTCGACGACCGAGCGGATACCTTCGAGCGTCGACAGCCGCCCCGGGTTCTTGACGTCCCCCGAGACCATCACTGTGTGCGTACGATCAGCCACGAATTCGACGATGACCTGCGGCTCTTGAGCCCTGTTCCCCAGCTGGGTCGCGATCCGACGCTCGATTTGAGGGAGGTCCAGCCCTGAAACGTGGACTATGCCGGCAAATGGCACCTCGATTGTGCCCTCGTCGGTCACACGCTGCGGCCCGAGATCGGCTCCGGGCTTCTGAATGGTCGGGAAGATGCTGCCTTCGTAGGGCTCGAAAATACGCACGCGCAACACATCGCCAGGCGCCACCGACACCTTGGCACCGGCCGATAGGTTACTCGTCGACGATGGCCGTTCACTGGTCGCAGGCGGTCGATACGCCACGACGGTCGTCGGGGTCAGATCGATCACATCGAACGGCAATGCCTCCGTGGTGCGCGAACTCGCATCGTTCATCCACGGGCCGTCGCCCGGCAGCACCTGGCAAGCCGTGACGCTCAGCCCCAGTCCGAAGATAATAGCCACGAGGCGCGCCGGCGCGATCAGCCGGGTCCAATTGGTCAAAATGCAATCTCCGTCCCGACCGGTAGGTACATACGCACCGTCCCGCGTCCCCTCGTCCTGCCTCAGCCCTATTTGCTGTAGTTAACCCGCGCTCACAGGCTGGTGCAAGCGCTCGTGCCCCCCGCCCTGCACAGCCTGGTCCAGCCAGGCAATGGCTTCTTCCATCGTACCGGCGACTTCGAGGAGTTCCGAAAAGCCGCTGACGAGCAGACAATCGGCCGCGGCAGCGCTGAAACGACAAAATACCACATGACCCTGGCTGTCGGCGGCCCGATGCAGCACAGTCGCCAGAGCGCGCACGCCCGCGGCACTCATATAAACGACAGCGCTGCCGTCAATGACGATCCGGGCCCCCGGACGGAGATGCCCGGCAACATTACCTTCGATCAGCGAGGCCGAAACCGAGTCGACGCGATCGGGCAACGCAATGGTCGTGACCTCGACCGAACCGGTCGACTGTCTCACGACCGGGCCAGGCCTCGAAGAATCGCGACTGCGCCAGCTCTCACCAAGGTCGCCCTCCCGCCACTTCATCGAGCGCCCCGAGAGCGCTGTCGCCATCAAGACTGGCGCGAAAATTTCACGCGCCAGAGTAGCTATTGCAGCACGCATTCCGTAGGCCAATCCGCGGCCGGCCATAAACCACTTTTCCGCAGCGAGCCAGAGAAAGATGTGCCCGATCGCCGCCAGCACAATGAATTCCGGTTCGAGCTTCATAAGCGCAAGGGCGCCAACACCTGCAGCGAGAGAGAAGACCATGCCTATCACGGGCTCCCACATGACAAGCGGCCACACGGGCAGACGAAGGCGAGTACGCGCCCAACGTACCTGACGCCCCCAGACCTCGCTCCATGTGCGCGCTCCGAGCGGCAATCTGGGCATGACATCGCTCAACTGCGTGCCCAGGCCGAGGCTGCGCACCGATTCGGTGATCGAGAAGTCGTCAGCGATGTAGCGCGTGAAGCCTTCGCCGTAGCCGACGCGCTGCAAGGTTTCACGCGACAGCACTGTGACGCCCCCTGAAGCGACCGCCTGGCCAAGCCAGTCGGCCGCGAACAGGAAGCGCGCACCATGGCCATTGATATAGGCGCGCTCAAGTTCGGCAGCGAACGTGCCCGGATCTTCGGCCGCCTTCAGCGCCAGAACCATTCCGACGGATTCGGACAATGGCGCAGCCGACCGTACCAACTGATCGACCGTCAAAAGCGCTCCGGCATCACACAATGCCACGACCGGGCGCGTAGCTGCTCTGAATCCCTTCTCGACGTTGTTCACTTTCGCCGTGAATCGCTGCTCGATACCGTACAGGATGGTCGCTTCCGGCCACAGATGCCGCACCGCAGCGACTGCTTCATCTTCCTCGCGCTCGACGCAGATCAGCACCTCGGCGCCGGCCCGGGCAAGAAGACTGAGCGCATCGACATAAGCCGGCGTGGCGTCTCCCGCTCCGACCATCGGCGCCACAATGCTGAAGTCGGCGGCGGCGTGCCGCGGAGGCTCGACCGGCCGGCAGGGACTGCGGCCCTTCCAGGCGCTAAGCCACTGGATCACAAAAGTGAACAGCCACCATACCGAACAGGCAATCAATACGGCCCGCGCCATTCGCCACTACTCGCTCGCAGAGAAGCGATGGATGTCGTCCTTCTCCACTTCCAGCGCCCGCTGATAGGAGCGGATCACTTCGTTGGGCTCGCCCTGCTGGCGTATGCGCCCGTCCTCGATCCAGATCGCCCGGGTGCACAGACGGCGAACTTCGGCCACGGAGTGTGACACGAACAACAAGGTGCCCTCTCGTCGGAACCTGTCGATCCAGTCGAGGCACTTGCGCTGAAACGCGACGTCGCCAACCGCAAGCGCCTCGTCTACCACCAAAATGTCGGCCTCGACGTGAGCGCAGATCGAGAAGGCCAATCTCGTGCGCATGCCCATCGAGTAGTGCTTGACCGGCTGTTCCATGTAGTCGCCGATGCCGGCGAACTCGGCGATCGAGTCGAACTTGCGGATAATTTCACCGCGCTTGAGGCCGAGCACGGCCCCACCAATCATGACATTCTCTCGGCCGGACAGTTCCAT
This sequence comes from uncultured Alphaproteobacteria bacterium, assembly GCA_963923875.1. Classification (GTDB taxonomy): domain Bacteria; phylum Pseudomonadota; class Alphaproteobacteria; order Reyranellales; family Reyranellaceae; genus Reyranella. Next base: position 22,609 of record CAWUOG010000004.1, on the reverse strand, counting down.
GTCGAATGTCGATCCAAGCGCCAGCACCGGCGCGATGCGGCCATTCACGATGAGCTCGCCGTGGCTTGGGAGTGTCATCCCGCAAATAACCTGCAGTAACGTCGACTTACCACAGCCATTGCGGCCCAAGAGGCCGATGCTCTCGCCGCGGCGTACCTCCAGATCGATGTCGCGCAACACCCAGAACGGCTTGAAGTACGTTTTGTACCAGCCGAGCATAACCTGCTTCAGCCAGTCGCTGCGATTCTGGTAGAGCTGGTAGGCCTTTCCCAGATGCTTCGTCTGGACAACGACATCAGATGACATCGACGATGACATTCCGATACCTATCGAAGAACCAGTAACCGAAGTAGAAGCTGAAAACTGATGTCGCCAGCGTCCACCCATAGACATACGGGTTGGGCAACTTTCCCAACAGGACGATGTCTCGCATTACTTCGACATACCCCGTCAGGGCATTGAGGTAGATCCATATATCGAACGGCGCAGGCAGCGCGTCGTGAGGGAAGAACACCGGCGTCGCAAACATGAAGATCGGCACGATGTTGATCATCAGATAGCCAGCGTCGCGAGTGAATGCCCCGATTGCGCTCAAGAACCACGACATACCCATGAGGAACGCCATGAAAGGAATGAAAGTGAGGGGGATCAGCAGCACGGTCCAGGGCAGAGAACCTGTCGCGAACAACTGAAACAACAGCATCACGGCGACAGAGATCAAGGTGTACAGCGCAGCACGCAAGGTCGAGATCACGGCCAGCATGTCGCTTGGAAATATCGTTTGCTTGATGAAATGCACGTATTCGTGCAGCAGCATCGGCGCGCGGAAAGCCATCTCCGACCAGAAATTGAATACCACTATGCCGCTGAAGATGAAGAGCGCATACCCCAGCCTCGGCCCCATCGAAGCGCTCTCGGTAATCGGCAATTTCAGACTGGTCGTGAAGGCGTAAGTGTACACGGCAATAGCGAGCAGCGGCGCCACTACGGCCCAAAGCCAGCCGACCACTGATCCCTTGAAGCGTTCGCTCAGTTCTCGCCGCAGGATAGCCTGGACGATGTCGCGATTGACCCAGACCTGAACGAAGGGCTTGGCCAGGAAGCGGAGGACACGCTCGACCGGGCCGACGCTTCTGACCACGATCTTGTTGCCGTAGACCACGTTCACCGACGGCATGAGCCGCGTCTCTCCCTGTCCATCCGGTTGGTGAGCCCGGTCGGTGTCGAACCGACGACCCTCTGATTAAAAGTCAGATGCTCTACCGTTGAGCTACGGGCTCGCTCCGGTGCCACGCTGCAGGCCGAAACCTCGCGCGGCGCCCATATAAATTGGGAAGCTGCCCCGGTCAACGCAGTGCGTGGACCGACGCCAGGGTCTATCCCTTGCCGAATTTGCCCTTGAGGCGCTCGAAAACCTTCTTGGATACGAACTGGGACGTGTCGCCACCCAGTCGCGCGATATCCTTGACCAAGGATGACGCGATGAATTGGTGCCTGTCCGAGGCCATTAGAAAAATGGTCTCGATGTTGGGCTCCATGCGGGCGTTCATGTTCGCCATCTGAATCTCGTACTCGAAGTCTGAGACCGCGCGCAGCCCGCGGATGATCACAAATGCACCGACCTGGCGCGCAAAGTGAATCAGCAATCCCTCGAAAGGCACGACCTCGATGCGATCCCTGTCGACCTGGCTGAAGTCGGCGATGTCTTCCTTGATGATCTCGATTCGCTCTTCCAACGAGAACAGCGGCCCCTTCCCGATGTTGATCGCCGGCCCGATCACCAACTTGTCGACCAGTCGCAACGAACGGCGCACGACTTCCATGTGCCCGCTGGTGATGGGATCGAACGTGCCCGGATAGACACCGGTGCGCTCCACGGCCATGTCTTCCCCCTGCTCCCCAACCGAAGATGCGCCGCATGCGGCCGCGCAGTCTTAGCGACACGGCCGGTCCTTATCCACCGTTTGTTTCGGACTGGTCTTCGCCATTTCCGTTTCCACTTCCGTTGCCGGCGTCGTCTTCCTCGCCGATGCGAATTGCAGAAACCACGCGCTCCCCCTCGCTAACGTTCACGATCCGCACACCGCGCGTGGCGCGACCCGCGATGCGAATTCCGTCGACCGGACAGCGGATCAGGGTGCCGCCATCGGTGACCAGCATTACCTGGTCACTCTCGCGCACCGGAAATGCCGCGACGACATGGCCGCCCTTCGCCAGGCTCATCAATTCGACGCCCTTTCCGCCGCGGCCGGTCACGCGATACTCGTACGCCGACGTTCGCTTGCCGAAGCCGGACGAAGCGGCGGTCAGCACGAATTCCTCCTTAGCCTGCAGTTCCTTGAAGCGCTCGTCACTGAGGACAGCCACGGTGGCGGATGAGTCCTCAGCCATGGCCTCGGCGGTCGGCGCCTCTTCCTCGCCGCTTTCTGCCTGGTTCTCAAGCTGACGCAGCGCCCGCGACTGACGGAGGTAGGCGTCGCGCTCCTCGCTGGTCACTCCCTTGCCACCGTCGACCAGCGACATCGAGATGACCTCGTCGCCCTCGGCCAGCGAGATGCCCCGGACACCGGTTGAGTTGCGGCTGGCGAACACACGCACCGTCGATACCGGGAAGCGCATCGCGCGACCAGCGCGGGTCGCCAGCAGCACGTCCTGATCCTCGCTGCACACACTGACGCCGATCAACCGGTCTCCGGCGTCCTCGCCCTCGAATTTCATGGCGATCTTGCCGGTTTGATTGACGTTCACGAAATCACTGAGCTCGTTGCGGCGCGCGCCGCCGCGCGCCGTCGCAAACATAACGTGCAGCGTCGACCAGCTCGCCTCATCCTCAGGCATCGGCATGACGGCCGAGATCGTCTCGCCTTCGCTGAGCGGCAACAGGTTCACAAAGGCCTTGCCCCGCGCCTGCGGCGCGCCGAGCGGCAGGCGCCACACCTTCAATTTGTAGACGATGCCGCGGCTCGAGAAGAACAGCACAGGCGTGTGCGTGTTGGCCACGAACAGGTACGAGACGAAATCATCCTCACGCGTGGCCATGCCCGAGCGACCCTTGCCGCCGCGGCGCTGGGCGCGATAGGCAGAGACCGGCACGCGTTTTACGTAGCCGCCGTGGGTCACGGTGACCACCATGTCCTCGCGCTGAATCAGATCCTCGATCTCAAGCTCGCCCTCGTTGTCGAGAATCTCGGTACGCCGGGGTGTGGCGAACTTGGTTTTGATCTCGAGCAGCTCGTTGCGCATCATCGCGAACAGCTTGTCGCGATCAGCCAGCAACTCGAGGTAGCCCTCGATCAGCTTGGCGACCTCGGTCAGCTCCTCGGCGATCTTGTCGCGCTCGAGGCCGGTCAAGCGCTGCAGACGCAATTCAAGGATGGCGCGCGCCTGCGCCTCGGAAAGCTTGTAGGTGCCTTCGGCCGATACCTCGCGGCCAGGCTCGGCGATCAGCGCAATCAGCGGCGCCACGTCGGACGCCGGCCATTCCTTGGCCATCAGCCGGTCTCGCGCGACATTCGGGTCGGGCGCTCGACGGATCATCTCGATCACTTCGTCGATGTTGGCTACGGCGATGGCGAGACCGACCAGGATATGGGCGCGGTCGCGGGCGTGATTGAGCTCGAACCTCGTGCGCCGAGTCAGCACGTCGGCACGGAAGCGGATGAAAGCCTCGAGCAACTCCTTGAGGCTCATCAGCTTCGGTCGGCCGCCGTCGAGCGCCAGCGCATTGACGCTGAACGTCGTCTGCAACGGCGTATAGCGATAGAGCTGGTTCAGTACGACGTCGGCCATCGCCTCGCGCTTCAGTTCGATCACGAGGCGAACGCCGTCCTTGTCGCTTTCGTCACGGATTTCGGAGACGCCCTCGACCTTCTTGTCGCGCACCACCTCGGCGATGCGTTCGTGCAGGCGCGCCTTGTTCTCCTGATACGGAATTTCGGAGATGATGATCGATTCGCGGCCGGCGCGGTTCTCCTCGACCCTGGTGCGCGCACGCATCACCAGTGAGCCACGGCCGAGTTCGCAGGCGGCGCGAATGCCGTTGCGGCCCAGGATGGTCGCTCCGGTCGGGAAATCCGGACCCGGCACGTATTCCATCACCTGCTGGATCGTGAGATCGGGATTGTCGATCAGCGCGCAGCAGGCGTCGATCAACTCGCCAAGATTATGCGGCGGAATATTGGTCGCCATGCCGACGGCGATGCCGCCTGCGCCATTTGCCAGCAGGTTCGGAAACGCCGCCGGCAGCACCGTCGGCTCCTGCTCTCGTTCGTCGTAGTTCGGCTGGAAGTCGACCGTGTCCTTGTCGTAGTCGGCGAGCAGCGACTCGGCTACGACGGCGAGGCGCGCCTCGGTGTAGCGCATGGCCGCCGGGGGGTCGCCATCCATCGAACCGAAATTGCCCTGCCCCGAGATCAGCGGCAGGCGCATCGAGAAGTCCTGCGCCATGCGAACCATGGCGTCATAGATCGCGCTGTCACCGTGCGGGTGATATTTGCCCATCACGTCGCCGACGATGCGCGCGGACTTGCGGAATGGCCGGGCCGAATCGTACCCGCCTTCCTTCATGGCGTAGAGGATACGTCGCTGAACCGGCTTCAGACCGTCGCGAGCATCGGGCAGCGCTCGCGACACGATAACGCTCATCGCGTAGTCGAGGTACGAACGCCGCATCTCCTCTTCGATGGTGATCGGCGCTATGTCGTGCGGCGGCTGCGGCGGGGGCGGAGACGCGTCTGAGGGAGGCGGCGGCGGCGGGAGGGTCGTATCGTCGCTCACGAAATTCCTGAAATTTTGCTCGTTTTTGTGGGCTTCGCCGGAGGTCGGCCAAGCGGAGTTGCACCCTAGCAAACCGGTTCCGGAATACCAACAAAAAACGCAACCGGAACCGCCATTTAACTATTTGATTTAATTGAGTAAATTTGCCCCAGAAAACCTGCTGGAAACGGCCTGGAAATGACCCCCAAAAGCGCCTCGCACAAACCCTCCGTAGTGGTCTTCGACCTGGGCGGCGTGATCGTCGACTGGAACCCGCGCTATCTCATGGATCGAGCCATCGCCGACGCCAGAAAGCGCGAAGAATTCCTCGCCTGGATTCGGGCCGCCAACTTCCTTCCGGCTCTAGACGTTGCCCGGAACTCGCGGGCCGCCATCGCTCCGATCATCGCCCAGTACCCGCATTTTGCTACGGAGATCGCGATTTATATCGATCGCTTTGCAGAGACGATCGCCGGCGAGTTTCCCGACATGGCGGCTCTGGCTCAGCGGCTGCAGGCATCGAATGTTGCGCTCTACGGTCTGACCAACTGGGCGGGCGATACGTTCGACCTGGTGCGGCCGGGATTGCCCACGCTCGCGCGGCTACGTGATATCGTGGTCTCCGGGCATGAAGGCGTGATCAAGCCCGATCCTCGCATCTTCGAGTTGATGTGCCGCCGCGGCGGCTTCACCGCCGGCGACGCCGTCTTTATAGACGACAGCCTCAAGAACGCCGAAGCAGCGCGCAGCTTCGGCATGGCGAGCATCCATCATCGCTCCACAGAGCAGACGATTGCAGAACTGCGCAGCCTCGGGCTGCCGGCCTAGAAAAGCCAGCAGCCTGCAATGACATGTTCGAGACGGTCGGCCTAAAACGGAATATCGTCGTCGAGATCGCCCTTGCCGCGTGCTGCGGGACGTCCACCGCTTCCGCCGCCCCCACCGCCACTCGGCGGGCCACCGAAATCGTCGTCCGATCCGCCGCCCATGTCGCCACCGCCACCGCCGCCACTGCGGCCATCGAGCATGGTCAGGGCACCACCGAAGCGCGGGATCACGACCTCAGTCGTATAGCGCTCCTGGCCGCTCTGATCAGTCCATTTGCGGGTCGAGAGTTGGCCCTCGACATACACTTTGGACCCCTTCTTGACAAACTTCTGCGCCACTTCAGCGAGCTTTTCGTTGAAGATGACGATGCGATGCCATTCGGTACGCTCCTTGCGCTCGCCGCTCTGGCGATCGCGCCACGTTTCCGACGTGGCTACCGACATGTTCACCATGTTTCTGCCATCCTGCATGGACCGCACTTCAGGGTCGCGGCCGAGATTGCCGACCAGGATGACCTTGTTCACGCTGCCCGCCATTTGGGGCCTCCTTTGCCTTCCCGGTGCCAGCGGGACGCCGGCACCTACCGCACAGACGGCCAACCTACTGCCTGTCGCCTGTGGGCAGCTACCAATTTTGGGTTGTATCCTGAGTGCTGCCACGCGCCGCCGCCGTCGAGGCCATCGAAACGACCTTCGCCGAGGCCTCGTCCGCGCTCGACCTCGCCAGACTGCCCGACGAATCGCCAGGCCGGGCCCGAGCCCTGCGTTCAAGGCGGACGCCAGCCCTCTTGGGCAGCGGTTGGGAGTCCCACGATCCGCTGATTGCCGCAGTCACACCGGCGCTCGCCATTGCGGGGCGATCATACTCGCTCGGTTTTCGATGGCGCCGGCTGCACGGAAACAGTGTCGGCACCTGTCGACGGTCCTGTTCTTAGCGGCGGTCAACAAGCGGGTTCCAACAAGTTTCGTAAGAAGGCCGTCAATCGACGGTCAATGCGTGCAGGGCCGCCGCGACGCCTCATGGTCGACCATCAGAAATGCCATGTGAGCATGGCTCATGCTGCCCCTCCGCAAATTCATTGGTCGCCCGTTCGCGATCTCCCTACCTTCCGCCGCCATGAAGGCGCCCTTTCACGTTCCGCAGACCACGCGCTTCGAAGCCTACGCCATGCTGGGCGGTGCCGCGTTGATGATGACCCTCGGCATGGGCATCCGTCAGAATCTCGGGCTGTTCCAGGCGCCGGCCTCGCGCGAACTGGGCATCGCCATCTCCGACTTCGCACTTGCCATCTCGGTGCAGCAGGTCGCCTGGGGTGTGGCACAGCCTTTTGCCGGCGCGCTGGCGGACAAGCACGGCACGCGTTGGGTCGCACTGGCCGGGAGCCTGATCTACATCGTCGGTCTGTTGTTCACCGCGACGGCGACCAGCACACTGCCGATCGTGATCGGCGCCGGCGTGATGATCGGCATCGGTCTCGCCTGCACCGCATCCGGAATCACGGCCAACATTGCCGCCCGCGTGGTGGCCCCCAACCGGCGCACGCTCGCCTTCGGTCTGGTGTCCGCTGCCGGCTCCGTCGGCACCATGCTGACCGCGCCAATCGCCGCTTATTTCGTCAATCACGACGGCTGGCGCGCCGGCCTGTGGGCCTTCTTGATCCTGGCGCTCGCCATGCTGCCGGCCGCCTTCATCGGCAGCCGCGCCGACCGGCTGCCCAACATGGTGGCGAACGACCGGCACCTCACCCTGGCCAGCGCCCTCGACGAGGCACGCCGCCACAGCGGCTACGTGGTGATGTCGCTTGCCTTCTTCGTCTGCGGCCTGCAGCTCGTGTTCCTGACCACGCATCTGCCGACCTATCTGGCGCAGTGCGGCATGGATGCCTCCTACAGCGCCGTCGCCCTGATGCTGATCGGCGGCTTCAACATCCTGAGTTCCTGGCTGTTTGGCTGGCTCGGCGACCGCTACCCCAAGCGCCTGCTGCTGGGCGCCATCTACCTGCTGCGCTCCCTGACGCTGGCTCTCTTCTTCATGTTCCCTCCGACGCCGCTGTCGGTGATCCTGTTCGGCGCCGCCATGGGAACCCTGTGGTTGGGAGTCATCCCCCTGGTGAACGGGCTGGTGGTCCAGATCTTCGGTCTCCGCTTCCTCTCGACTCTGACCGGAATTGCCTTTCTCAGCCACCAGGCCGGTTCATTCCTCGGCGCTTGGGGCGGTGGGTATATCTACACAATGATGGGCTCCTACGACCTCGCCTGGAAGATCGGCGTCCTGATCGGCCTGATCGCCGGAACCATGCAATTGCTCATGAACGACCGGCCGACCGAGCGGGTCTTGGCAGCAGAGGCCGCGGCGGACTGACAGTTCCTGTCAGCAGCGGTGGCGAAAGGCGCTGTGGATACCCATATGGGGACCTCCCCTGCATCGCGCTATTCTCACGCCCACACATGGCCAAGACCCGACCGCCTGCCGCCGAGCCCCACCGCCTGATCTCGATCCGGGGCGCGCGCGAGCACAACCTCAAGAATGTCGACCTCGATCTGCCGCGCGACAAGCTGGTGGTGATCACCGGCCTGTCGGGCTCGGGCAAATCCTCGCTCGCCTTCGACACGATCTACGCCGAAGGCCAGCGCCGCTACGTCGAAAGCCTGTCGGCCTATGCGCGCCAGTTTCTCGAGCTGATGCAGAAGCCGGACGTCGATTCCATCGAGGGTCTGTCGCCCGCCATCTCGATCGAGCAGAAGACGACCTCGCGTAATCCGCGCTCGACGGTCGGAACCGTCACCGAGATCTACGACTACCTGCGCCTCCTGTTCGCGCGCGTGGGCGTCCCCTACTCGCCCGCCACCGGGCTGCCGATCGAGAGCCAGACCGTCTCGCAGATGGTCGATCGCATCAAGGCGATGAAGGAAGGCACACGACTCTACCTGATGGCCCCGATCGTGCGCGGCCGAAAGGGCGAGTACCGCAAGGAACTGCAGGAGCTGCAGAAGAAGGGCTTCCAGAGGGTCAAGATCGACGGCAAGCTCTACGAGATCCCCGAAGCTCCGGCGCTCGACAAGAAGTACAAGCACGACATCGACGTGGTCGTAGATCGCATCGTCGTGAAGCCCGATCTCGGCAACCGCCTCGCCGATTCAATCGAGACGGCGCTCAATCTCGCCGAAGGACTGGCGGTGGCGGAGAACGCCGACACCGCCGAGCGCACTGTCTTTTCCTCCCGTTTCGCGTGCCCGGTTTCGGGTTTCACCATTGAGGAAATCGAGCCCCGGCTCTTCTCCTTCAACGCACCCCAGGGCGCCTGTCCAGCCTGCGATGGCTTGGGCGTGAAGATGTTCTTCGATCCGGAAATGGTGGTCCCAGACGATCGCCTGTCGCTCGCCGAGGGTGCGATCGCGCCATGGGCCGACTCGTCGGGTCAGTACTACCAGCAGACGCTCGAGAGCATCGCCAAGCACTTCAAGGTCAAGATGTCGACGGCGTGGAAGGACCTTCCGAAGAAGGTCCGCGACTCTATCCTGAACGGCTCGGGCGGCGAATCGATCGCCATGCGCTACGACGACGGGATCCGCCAGTACCAGACCACCAAGCCGTTCGAAGGCGTGATCCCCAATCTCGACCGGCGCTGGAAAGAAACCGACTCGTCCTGGGTGCGCGAGGAGCTCGAACGCTTCCAGCACGAGGCCAAGTGCGAGACCTGCAACGGCGCCCGCCTCAAGCCCGAGGCACTGGCGGTAAAGATCGCCGGCCTCAACGTCAGCCAGGTCACCGAGTTTTCAATCGGCGACGCCGTGAAATGGTTCCTGGAGCTCGCTCCGAAGCTCACGGCCAAGCAGCGGGAGATTGCCGCCCGCATACTGAAAGAGATCAACGAGCGGCTGGGTTTCCTCGATAACGTCGGCCTTTCTTACCTCACGCTCAATCGAACGTCGGGCACCTTGTCCGGCGGCGAGAGCCAGCGCATCCGGCTGGCGTCGCAAATCGGTTCGGGCCTGACCGGCGTCCTCTACGTGCTCGACGAGCCGTCGATCGGCCTGCATCAGCGCGACAATGACCGGCTGCTCAAGACACTGACGAGGCTACGTGACCTCGGGAACACGGTGCTGGTGGTCGAGCATGACGAAGATGCAATTCGCGCCGCTGACTATCTGGTCGACATGGGCCCGGGCGCCGGCGCACATGGCGGCAAGGTGATCGCCGAGGGCACGCCCGAGGACGTGATGCGCAATAGCGCCAGCCTCACCGGGCAGTATCTCTCCGGCTTCAGACAGGTTCCGATTCCGAAGGAGCGCCGCGAACCCAAGAGCACCGGCAATCGATGGCTGACGGTCAAGGGCGCCAAGGCTAACAACCTGCAGAACGTCACGGCTTCGATCCCGCTCGGCACCTTCACTTGCGTTACCGGCGTCTCGGGTTCGGGCAAGAGCACATTGATCGTCGAGACACTCTACAAGGCACTGGCGCGCCGCCTAAACGGTGCCCGCGAGCACCCGGGCGAGCACAGCGCACTCGACGGCATCGGCCACCTCGACAAAATCGTCGACATCGACCAGTCGCCGATCGGCCGCACGCCGCGTTCCAATCCGGCGACCTACACCGGCGCCTTTTCGCCGATCCGTGACTGGTTCTCGCAGCTCCCCGAATCGACCGAGCGCGGCTACAAGGCCGGCCGCTTCTCGTTCAACGTCAAGGGCGGCCGCTGCGAAGCCTGCCAGGGCGATGGCGTCATCAAAATCGAGATGCACTTCCTTCCCGACGTCTACGTCCAGTGCGACGTCTGCAAGGGCAAGCGCTACAACCGCGAGACCCTGGAGATCCAGTTCCGCGGCAAGTCGATCGCCGACGTGCTGGAGATGACGGTGGACGAAGGGTGCGAGTTTTTCAAAGCGGTCCCCGTTATCCGCGACAAGCTGCTGACACTGCAGCAGGTCGGGCTCGGCTACATCCACATCGGCCAGCAGGCGACGACCCTGTCAGGCGGCGAGGCCCAGCGCGTCAAGTTGGCCAAGGAACTGTCGCGCCGCGCCACCGGCCGCACGCTTTACATCCTCGACGAGCCGACCACCGGCCTGCATTTCGAGGACGTGCGCAAGCTTCTGGAGGTCCTGCATCGGCTGGTTGAAGGCGGCAATACCGTGCTGGTGATCGAGCACAATCTCGAAGTCATCAAGACTGCAGACTGGATCCTCGACATGGGTCCAGACGGGGGCTCGGGCGGCGGGCGCATCGTGGCCGAAGGCCCGCCCGAGGACGTCGTGAAGGTGCGCGAAAGCTACACCGGTCAGTATCTCGCACGGCATCTGCCGCGCAGCGCGGCAGCCAAGAAGCGCGCCTAGGCCCCCGAGCGGCGGCGCTCCCAGGAAATGTCGCCCAAGGCGTAGCTGAACTGACGCTCGACCACGGCCGGCGTGGCGTCGGAGGCATCGCCTTGGCGTTCCGCGACCCGCGCCTGAGCGACATCTTTTGGAATATCGAGCCAGAGCCCGTGGAAAGGCACCGACAGTTTCCTGCCGAGCGCTTCGGCCGCTCCGCGCTCTTCCGGCTTGGCGAAAACGGCATCCAGGACGACGCTATGACCGGCGCGCAGAAGCCGCTCCGCCCGCTTCAGCATGGCGGCATAGACACGCGCCGAGGCCTCGGGGGTGTAGCCGCCGGCAGGCATGCGTTCCTCAAGGGCAATCCCGGCCAGTCGCTTGCGTTCGACGTCAGAGCGCACGACCACGGCCCCCGGGCTGCAGCCGATCCCCGGCGCCTGCTCGAGCGCCAGCGTGGTCTTGCCGCTGCCCGACAGGCCACCGATCGCCCGGAGGACAGGCGATACCGGTCGCATGAGTTCGAGCGCGGTGCGTTGATAGGCGCGCGCTTTTTCGTCGATCGTGTCGTGGATCGCGGCGTTGGCGGCATCGACATACGCACGGATCGCGGCCCGCCGGCCGAGGAACATCGGCAGCAGGGCGAGCCCCTCCTCATGGTCCCCCGGCATCCGCCACATCCACTCGTTCAGCAGGCGGTTGGCAAGCCCGCGCAGGCCGCGGTGGCAAAGATCCATCAGAGTGAAGGCCAGGTCATAAATCACGTCGATGATGGCGATTCGCGGCGAGAATTCTATGGCGTCGAAAGGAACCGGCTTGCCTTCGAGCAGCACGATATTGCGCAGGTGCAGGTCGCCATGGCAGCGCCGCACCCAACCGTCGGCGCGGCGGCGTGCCACCAGGTCGAGATGCGGCGCCAGCGAGCGCGGCATCGCTTCAGCCAGCGCCTCGCTCACGTCCGGCAGAAGCCTAGCGCCGTGCTCGCGCATCTGGCGCACGTCGGCCGCAATCGAGTGCTGATAGGACTCTGGCGTTCCGAATTCAGCCCGAACCGGCGGCAAACCGGCATGAAAAATCGCCACTCTGGCCCCCAGGGCCGCCATCAATTCGCCTGTCAGGGCGCCGCGTTCGGCCATGCGATCGAACAGATTGGCATCGTCGAACCGACGCATCACGACCAGCCAGTCGATGACCGGCGCCTCGGTGCACCCCTCTTCGTGCACCGGCTCGACACCGAGGTAGATCTCCGGTGCCAGTCGCGCGTTTATGTCGATCTCGGCCGCGCACATCGAATGCCGAAGTTCGACGGTAGAAAAGTCCATGTACGGGAAGCGGACTGCACGCTTCATCTTGTAGGCGCGGTCGCCGGCGAGGAAGACCATCGCGCCGTGCGTTTCAACGCGGCGGTCCGGTTTCAAGGTGCGTTCAACGACAGCCACGGCGTGCGACTGATCTTCGACGACGAAGCTCGTCCGGCCACTCACGTCGTCAGTCCTTCGTCGTTCGTGGTTCGTGGTCATTCCAAGGATCGATGTGCAGGATGATCTCGGCCTCGGGAAATGCCTGCTGAATCTCGTCCTGGATCGAATCGCCGATGATATGGGCGCGCCCCAGAGACATGGTGGGTTCGAGAACGACGTGAAGCTGGATGAACTTGGTCAGTCCGGACGAGCGCGTGCGCAGGTCATGCGTGCTGCGCACCGATGGATGACGGCCCACGAGCGACAGAATGCGCTTGCGGTCGGACTCGGGTAGCTCACGGTCCATCAGCACATCGATGGCAGTGCGGCCGATCGACCAGGCACCGACGACGAGATAGACAGCAACACACAACGCAACGCCGAGATCGATCAGCGGCTGTTCGAGGCGCGCCGCTGCCATGAGGCCAATGCCGACAGCGATGTTTGTGACAAAATCGGTCGTGTAGTGCGCACGGTCGGCAGCGACCGCCAGCGATCCTGTACGGCGAACGACGTAGTTCTGGAACCACATCAGGCCGAGCGTGAATAGGATTGCCACGGCGCTCACCGCCACGCCCACGGTTTCCGCCTGCAGCGCCCGGGGGTGCAGATAGCGATCGATCACGGTCAGGCCCAGCCCGCCCGCCGAGGCTGCGATGAAACCCGCCTGCGCCACGCCCGCCAATGCCTCCGCCTTGCCATGTCCGAAGCGGTGCTCGGCATCGGCCGGCTGCAGCGCCTGGCGGATCGCGAGAAAGGTGATCATCGAACTCAGCAGGTCGAGCGACGAGTCTATCAACGACGACAGCATCGCCACCGAGTCGGTGGCCAACCATGCTGCCGCCTTGCCGACGATCAACAGCGTCGCCACGGACATCGAGGCGATGCTGGCCATCCGCATCAGGCGGCCTGCCGCCTGCGGATCCCCGCTCAGGGGTACAGGGTGCGCGTGGTCCATGGTGCGTCGGCCGACGTGCGGCGATACTCGAGCCGGTCGTGCAATCGAAAGGTCTGGTCCTGCCAGAACTCAATCAAGGTCGGCTGCAAGCGGAAGCCCGACCAGTGCGGCGGGCGCGGCACCGCCCCCACAAGGTAGCGGGCGCCGACCTCGGCCACCCGCTTCTCTAGCGCGAAGCGGCTTTCGAGCGGGCGCGACTGCTCGGAGGCCCAGGCACCGATCTGGCTGCCGCGCTGGCGGGTGGCAAAGTAGGCGTCAGCCTCCTTGGCCGTAGTCTTGGCGATCGGGCCCTCGATGCGGACCTGCCGCTTCAGCGACTTCCAGTGGAACAGCAGCGCCGCCTTGGGGTGGGCCTGCAGCTGCTCACCCTTGCGGCTCTCATAGTTGGTGTAGAAGACGAAGCCCGCAGCATCGAAATCCTTGAGCAGCACCATGCGGGCCGAGGGGGTGCCGTCCGGTCCAACCGACGCCACAGTCATGGCTTCGGGGACGTCCGGTTCGCTCCTTTTGGCCTCTTCGTACCAATCGGCGAACAGCGCCAAGGGGTCGGATTTCGCGGTTATCATGACCACAATATGAGGGGCTGTGGGCCGCCAAACCACCGGCATCTTGTCCCAAATCCCATCCCCCGCTAAGAACGACCTATGACAAATGGACAATTGATGGCCGGCAAGAAGGGCCTAGTGATGGGCGTCGCCAACGAGCGGTCGATTGCCTGGGGAATCGCCAAGGCCTGCCACGATCAGGGAGCCGAACTCGCCTTCACTTTTCAGGGCGAGGCCTTGGAAAAGCGGGTACGCCCGCTGGCGAACTCGATTGGAGCCAAGATCGTGACGCCCTGCGATGTCACAAACCCGCAAAGCATCGACGCCACCTTCAAGGAAATCGAGAAGAGCTGGGGTCAGCTGGACTTCCTGGTTCATGCCATCGCCTTCTCGAACAAGGACGAGTTGCGCGGCCGCTTTCTCGATACATCGGCCGACAATTTCGCCCTGACGATGAACGTCAGCTGTTATTCGTTGGTCGCGGTATCCCAGCGCGCGGTACCTCTGATGAAGAACGGCGGCAGCATCGTCACGCTCACCTATTACGGCGCCGAGCGCGTCATACCGCACTACAACGTCATGGGCGTGGCCAAGGCCGCACTCGAAGCGAGCGTTCGCTACCTCGCTGCCGACCTCGGCGAGCAGAAGATCAGGGTGAACGCCATCTCGGCCGGACCGGTCAAGACACTGGCTTTTGCCGGCATCGCCGATGGCCGCTACATTCTCAAGTGGAATGAACTCAACTCGCCGCTCAAGCGCAACATCACCTCCGAGGAGGTGGGCAATGCGGGACTTTACCTGTTGTCCGATCTGGGCACTGCGGTGACCGGCGAAGTGATGCATGTCGATGGTGGCTATCACGTCGTCGGCATGGTCAAGACTTCGTCGGCCAAACAAATCGCCGAACTGCTCAACGGCTTCGAGGGCGAGTAGGACGGAGGCCGTCAGCCCTCCGTACCAATCCCATGGCGGGCAACAGTTTCGGCACACTGTTCCGTTTCACCAGCTGGGGCGAAAGCCACGGGCCTGCGATCGGCTGCGTGGTCGACGGCACTCCGCCGCGCATTCCGCTTCGGGAAGACGAAATCCAGGTCTGGCTGGACAAGCGCCGGCCCGGACAGTCGCGATTCGTCACGCAGCGCCAGGAGCCTGACACGGTGAAGATCCTGTCCGGCGTCTTCGAAGGCATGACAACCGGGACGCCGATCGCACTGCACATCGATAATGTCGATCAGCGCAGCCGGGACTACGGTGAGATCAAGGACCAATTCCGGCCGAGCCACGCCGACTACACCTACTTCAGGAAGTATGGCGTTCGCGACTATCGCGGCGGCGGCCGCCAGTCGGCGCGCGAGACGGCCGTGCGGGTCGCCGCCGGCGCCATCGCCCGCAAGATCCTGGGTGCTTCTGTCCAGATCCGAGGGGCGGTGGTCCAGCTGGGCAGCCAGAAGATCGACCGCTCCAAGTGGGACTGGAACGCCACGGGCGACAATCCCTTCTGGTGTCCCGACCGTCAGGCGGCGCAGGGTTGGGAAGGCTATCTCGACGACGTCCGCAAGCGCGGCAGTTCGTGCGGCGCGGTGATCGAGGTCGTGGCTTCGGGCGTTCCGGTGGGTCTCGGCGATCCGATCTACGACAAGCTCGATGCCGATCTCGCCAAGGCACTGATGAGCATCAACGCCGTGAAGGGTGTCGAGATCGGCGACGGCTTCGCCACCGCAGCAATGAGCGGCGAGGAGAATGCCGACGAAATGCGAATGAAGGACGGTCATCCGGTCTTTCTCTCCAATCACGCCGGCGGCATCCTGGGCGGCATCTCGACCGGGCAGGAGATCGTCTGCCGGCTGGCGGTAAAGCCCACCAGCTCGATCCTCTCGACGGTGCGATCGGTCGACACGTTCGGCAAGGAAGTGGAACTGCGCACCAAGGGGCGCCACGATCCCTGTGTCGGTATCCGCGCCACGCCGGTGGCCGAGGCCATGGTGGCAGTCGTGCTGGCCGACCACCTGTTGCGTCACAAAGCTCAGAACGGCTGATCGTGGAAGTCCGGTATGGCCGGCTGCACAATGCCAGTCTGGCGATCATCGCCGTCGGCATGGTCGTGGTTGCGACCTCCCATTTCCTGTCCAAGCCCGAGACCGCGCCGACCCTGAATTTCAATGATCCGCGCTTCGTACTGTTCACGGGCCTCGCGATCGCGATGCTGTTCTTCGCTTGGCAGGGCGCCAGCCGCTTCGCCAACCGCGAGCCGCAGATCGTGATCGACCGCGATGGCATCCAGTTCGGCTTCGGCCGCAACAAGCGGGTCGCCTGGAAGGACGTGCAATGGGCCCGCATGGGGCGGGTCGCGCTACGGCCAGCCCTGCAGCTCGGAATCGCCCCCGAAGCCTTTGTCGCTGCCGACCTGAGGCTCTCGCAGTGGAGCCTCGACGACAGCCTGCGGCCGGTTCGCGGCATGCCCTCGGCGTTGCTGGTTCGCGACAACGGCCTCGACACCAGGGCCTCGGCCATGCTTGACGCGATCAAGGCGGTCCGGCCGAATCTCATACGGTCCTGATCCCATCGGAGTTCCCGCCATGCGCCGATATCTCGTTGGCCTGCTCGCCACCATCGGCGTCCTGACCCTGCTGACGATTGGCGCACTGGCCGCGGCGGCGCTGATCTGGATGCCTGGCCCAAGCCGCGCCCTACCTGCCTCGATGGTCATATCGCTCGACCTGCGCCGCCTGCCGCCGGAAATGACCTCTACGGACCTTCTGAGCGGGCTGTGGCGCGGCTCGCGCGACATGCCCGACACTCTAGAGGCTCTGTGGCGTGCCGCCGACGACCCGCGCGTCAAGGGGCTGTTCATCGAGATCGGCGACGAACAGGGCGGCCTCGCCCGCGTCCAGGAGTTGCGCGATGCGATCCTGCGCCTGCGCTCGAAAGGAAAGTTCGCTGTCGGCTTCGCCGAATCGGTCGGCGGCGGTGGCGAGCGCTTCGGCGACTACTATCTCGCCTCGTCACTGGACGAGATCTGGCTGCAGCCGAGCGGCAGCTTCGGCGTCGCGGGCATCGCGATCGAGACGCCGTTTCTCAAAGGCGGCCTCGACCGGCTCGGCGTGCAGATCGAGGGCGGCAAACGCCACGAGTACAAGAGCGCGCCCGACTCCTTCACCGAGAAGGGCTTCACCGCGCCGGCACGCCGCAACCTGCAGCGCCTGATCGACAGTCTCTACGACCAGTTCATCGCAGACGTGGCGCGCGAGCGCCGGCTCGAGCCCGCCAAGCTGCGCCAGTTGGTCGACTCCGCACCCTTCGGCCCCCAGCGCGCAATGGACGAAGGCCTGGTCGACAAACTCGGCTATCGCGCCGATGCCTGGGATGCCGCCTGGCAGCGCGCCGGAACACGCAACGCGGTCGGGCTGGACGACTACGCCGCCGAGCCATCGCGCCGCCGCGCGGGCAGCACGATTGCGCTGGTGCGCGCCAGCGGCGCTATCGTTTCGGGGCGGGCTAGCGACAGCCCTTTCGACGAGGAGGCGCTGGCCAACGCGGAGGACGTGGTCGACGCGCTCGAATCCGCGGCCTCGACACCGGACGTCAAGGCAATCATCTTCAGGATCGACTCGCCCGGCGGAACCTACCCGGCCGCAGATGCCATGGCCGACGCGGTGGCACGGGCGCGAGCCAGCGGCAAGCCCGTCATCGTCTCGATGGGCGACGTCGCAGCCTCCGGTGGCTACCTCGCCGCGGTCCGGGCCGACGCGATCGTGGCGCAGGCCACCACGATAACCGGCTCGATCGGCGTATTTGGCATGTGGCCGGTCGCCGCCGACCTGCTGAAGTCGCTCGGTATCTCCGTCGAACGCCTGCAGGCGGGTACCAATGCCGGCCTCTACTCGACGTTCCAGCTCCCCACGGCCGCGCAGCGCGTCGCGATCGACCGCGAACTCGATTCGATCTACGCCGCCTTCACGGCCCAGGTTCGCGATTCGCGCAAGCTCGACGATGCACGCCTCGACGATGCCGCTCGCGGTCGTGTCTTCAGTGGCTCCGACGCCAGGCAGGCAGGTCTGGTCGACGAGTTGGGTGGCCTTGCCACGGCGATCGATCTTGCCAAGGCGAAATCTGGTATCGCCCAGAACGCCACAATCGAGTTGCGACGCTTCCCGCTGGAAGGCAACCGCTGGCAGAAGCTTCTCGACCGGGCAATGCGCCTCACTGGTACCGAGATGACCGCCCCGCAATTGCGCCTACCGCGCGAGATGCGCGACGCCTTGGCACAGCTCGGGATTGCCGCCCGGCCGGGCAACGTCCGACTGCCGCCCCTGCCGCCGCTCTGGCGCTAGCGGCCGAGTTGGACGGTCGCCAGGGTTTCGAGCCGATCCCCTTCCCGCCGCAGCAGCGCCAGTTCCTCGACTCGGCCGCGGATCGGCAGATGCTGCCGCTCGACGATGCGCGCCACCTGCTCCGCCTGCATCGGACTGTCGAACAAGCCTAGGGTGATGTGCGGCTCGAACGGGTGACCGCCAGGTTCCGGATTTAGCGCCTCGTAGAGTTCCTGCAGTTCAGCCGACCCATCGGAAGGTTCGGCGAAGAGGTAGAGGTCGTTCCGCACGATGCGATCGATCATGAACCAGAAGGGTCGCCGGGCAATCGCACCGGCGGTCGACCGCAATTCGGCTTCCCGGTTCTCCGCCGCGCCGAACACCAACGTGAAATGCGGGCCGATCAGGTCCGCTTCCCTGGAGTGATACTGGGTCCGGAGGCGGCGCAAGGCGGTGTCGTCGGCCTCAGCAAGCAGAGGCCAGGCGACGACGTACAGCACCGGCCGGCCTCTTGGGTCAGCCGTAGCTCTTGGCCATACCCAGCGCCGGATCCATCACCGCGCCATAGGGCGGGAACGGATACCGCAGGCCGTTCTTGCCGAGATGGCCCATGCCCTCGATCGCCCGTAGGAACTCGTCCGGCGGGCAGGCCATCAGCAGCTCGTCGTCGGCAACTCCGCCGTAGCGGCGCTCGGCAAAGCACGGCAGCGATAGCGAGGTCTGGCGGGTAGCCAACGCCCTGCCCCACGAGTCTGCACAGGCGCTTTCGCCGGTCACCGTGAAGTCGTAGCGGCGATAGCGGTGGTACTGCAGGCCATTGATGAAATAGATCATCTGGCCGGGCGTGCCGTAGAACATACAGATGTCCGGCGGGTCGAGCCGGGCCGAACGCAGCGGCGACACGACAAGGCCGTTGTACGTGCCGTGCGGCACCCGCGGCATCTGCGCCTGGTGAGCGGCCGAGGCCTCCTTGTTGCCGAACCACACGCCGTTCATGTGATCGCCCGACAAGAAGCCCTCGCCCGGATGGTTCAGGCCGACCACGCCGCCGCAATTGCCGCCGCGCGTGTTGTCGACCTCGATGCCGAGCGTGAAGCCATACCAGCGCGATTGGGTGACCATCTGGCACATGGTGAACTTGAAGCCCTCGGTCGGACGGCGCAGGCCCTGGATCTTCTCCATGTCCTTGGCGTTCTCGAACAGGCGCATGCCGATCGGCTGGGTGCGGATGCGCAGCAGGTCGATCAGCTTGGCCGACGCATCGGCCAGCATCTTGCCGTCGATCTTCTCCGGCGGAGTCCAAGGAGCGGTCTTGTAGCCCGGCGGCAGCGTCTGGACGTTCATTGTTTCCTCCGTGTCTGGCTAGGTGAGGTTGAGCCCACCATCGGCGATGACGACCTCTCCCGTAACGTACTGGTTGGCGACCAGCGCGGCCACCAGATCGGCGATGTCCTCCGGTTTCGCAGGTCGCTTCATGGGCGAGCGTGCCTTCCAGGTTTCCAACATGTCGGGCCAGTTGGCCGTCATCGGGGTCTCGACCAGCCCCGGCGCCACGGCGTTCACGCGGATATCGGGGCCGAGTGACAGCGCCAGCAGCTTGGTAACGTGATGCAGCGCCGCCTTGGAGGCAGCATAGGGAATTGACGATCCCTTGGGCCGCACACCGGCATGGGTGCCGATGTTCACGATCGAGCCCTTGGCTGCCCGCAGCGCTAGCTCGGCCTCGGCGACCAGCACGAACGGCGAGATCAGATTGACGTCGAGCATCTGCCGCCACAGTGCCGGCGTCGCGGCCTTGAGGTCGGTGTGCGGGATGCGAATCGACAGGCCGGCATTGTTGACCAGCACGTCCAACCGGCCATGCGCCTTCAGCACGTCGGCGACCAGAGCCGCCGGCCCCGCATCGTTGCCGAGATCGGCTTGATGATAGGAGGCGCGCTTCAGTTCCTTGGCCATAGCCTGGCCGGTGTCCGCTGAGCTGCGCGAATGCAGGGCCACGATGTAGCCGTCGGCAGACAGTCGCCGCGCGATCGCAGCACCGATGCCCGAGGTCGAGCCGGTAACCAGCGCGACCTTCTCCGACCTCGACATGTCAGACATGGCTCTTCAGCGCGTCCAGCGTTTCGTCGGGACGCTCGACCATCATGAAGTGGCCGCTGTCCTTCAGCACCACGATGCGCGCGCCCGCGATCGCCTGTCCCAGCGCCTTGCCCTTGCTGGGCGGCGTCATCAGATCGCCGTCGCCCAGCACCAGCACCGTCGGGCACTTCACCGCGGCTGCCCGCGCGAGAGCGTCCTTGTAGGCATTGCAGGCGGCGAGGTCGGTGTGGATCACCCCGAGCTGGTTGCGCGCCAGCACAGCCAGAGATTCGCGCCGCAGCCACAGTCCGGGCGAGACCATGCCACCCTTGTGCAGCGCGTTGCCGATGCCCCAGAAGGTCATCAACTCCTGCACCTTGGGCGTGTCGTCCTTGGCCGATTCGAGCATCTCGAGGTGCACCGGCATCTCAAGGGCGACGCCGCATAGACCCAGCGCCCTGACCTTCTCCGGATGCCGCGCCGCGCAATCCAGCGCCACCAGCGCGCCCATCGAATGCCCGACCAGGGCCGCGCTCTTGAGGCCCACGGCGTCGATCAGCCGGCCCGTCCAGTCGGCCATGGCCGCGATACTGTCGAGCCCCCGCCCCTGCGACCACCCATGGCCGGGAAAATCGACCGCGAGCACGCTGCGCCCGTGATGGGCGAACCAACGGGTCTGCAGCCGCCATGTCGTGCGGTCGAAGCCTGCGCCGTGCAGGAAGATCACCGTGGGCCTTCTCGGATCGAGGTCGGCACCGCCGGTCGTCGCGAAGACCTCGCGGCCGTCAACGTTCAACTTCATGGTCAGGCCTTTTGCGAGGCGCGCAGGGCCTGCCCGAGATCGTCGAGCAGGTCGTCGATGTCTTCCAGCCCGACCGAGAGGCGGATCATGCCCTCGCCGATGCCGGCCTGCTGCAGCGCCGCGGCATCGAGCTGGGCGTGCGTGGTCGAGGCCGGATGGATCACCAGCGACTTGGCATCACCGACATTGGCCAGATGCGAGAACAACTTCAGCCGCTCGATGAAGCGCCGGCCGGCCTCACGGCCGCCCTTGATGTCGAACGAGAAGATCGAGCCTGCGCCCTTGGGCAGCAGCCACTTAGCCAGCGCATGGTCGGGATGCTCGGGCAATTCCGGCGAGGCGATGCTCTCCACCGCGGCGTTGCCCTTCAGGAATGCGATCACCTTGCGCGCATTCTCGCCGTGGCGAGCAACGCGCAGCGGCAAGGTCTCCAGCCCTTGCAGCAGGTAGAAGGCGTTCTGGGGCGCCAGGCAGCAGCCGAAGTCGCGCACGCCCTCGGCGCGGGCGCGCATGATGAAGGCGTGTGGGCCGAACTCCTCGGCGAAGTCGATGCCGTGATAGCCGGCATAGGGCTCGGTGAGCGTCGGGAACTTGCCCGAGGCCTCCCAGTCGAAGCGGCCGCCATCGACGATCACGCCGCCGATCGCCACACCATGCCCACCCATGAACTTGGTCGCCGAATGGAAGACGATGTCGGCGCCCAAGGTCAGCGGCCGGCACAGCACCGGCGAGGCAAAGGTATTGTCGATCATCAGAGGCAGCCCGGCCTCATGGGCGATCGCAGAGATCGCCGGAATGTCGAGCACTTCCCCACCGGGGTTGCCGATGGTCTCGCCCAACACCAGCCGCGTTTTGGCGGTGATCGCCTTCCGAAACCCGTCATGGTCGCGCGGATTGACGAAGGTCGTCTCGATACCGAAGCGCGGCAGGGTCAGCCCCAGCATGTTGCGCGTGCCACCGTAGAGCGAGGTCGAAGCGACGATATGACCGCCGGCGCCCATCAGGGTGGCGATGGCAATGTGCAGCGCCGCCTGGCCGCTCGACACGCCGAGCGCACCGGTACCCTCCTCCAGCGCCGCCACCCTCTCCTCGAACACCGCGACGGTCGGATTGGAGATGCGGCTGTAGATGTGTCCACCGACCTCGAGATTGAACAGGCTCGCGGCATGGTCGACGTCGCGAAAGACGAAGGACGTCGTCTGGTAGATCGGAACGGCCCGCGCCCCCGTCGTCGGGTCGGGGTGCTGGCCGCCGTGCAGCGCCAGCGTGTCGGGCTTCAGGAACTTGGCGTCGACCACGTCGTCTCCCCGGCCAGAATACCTATTGAGCTACCCAGCCGCCGTCGGAGACGAGCTGCGTGCCCTGCATGTTGGACGCGGTGTCGGAGGCCAGAAACAACGCCAGGCCCGCGATCTGCTCGGTGGTGGTGAACTGGAGCTGCGGCTGCTTCTCGGCCAGCAGGTCGCGCTTGGCCTTCTCCACCGTAATGCCCTCGGCCTTGGCGCGGTCCTCGATCTGCTTCTGCACCAGCGGGGTCAGCACCCAGCCCGGGCAGATCGC
>CAWUOG010000003.1:0-33376 GCA_963923875.1 uncultured Alphaproteobacteria bacterium | reverse complement strand
TGGATATCGCCCTTCCATTCGCGTTGTGACTGCTTGTTCTGTGCGTAAAGGAGGTAATAGCGGTATTCGAGTTTGCCGGACCACAGGGTCGCGCACTCGCCGCGCGCAAACTTGTACCAGCCTTCGGAGACGATGTTCGGCGTCTGGCCATTGGCGGCGGTATTCACCGCCTTGGCAACCTCGAGGTCGTAGCTCGACTTATTGCAGACCTTGAAGCCGCCGAGGTTGGGAGCGGGTTCTGGCGTGGTGCGTTGCGTTGCCTGCGCCGAGGCTATGGCAGGGGCCAGCGTCACGCACAGAGCGCTCAGCAGTGCCGCAAACGATCCTCGATGAAAGGTCTTTCGATTGATGGTCATCCCGCCCCCCCGAACGTTGACGACGGAAATTGTGCCTCGGCCCGCGAGCGGCAGGCAAGAGGGACCATATACCGGGTCGCGCTAGAGCATCCGCTTCACAGCGGCCGCAATTGCTTCGGCTTTGGCCTCGTGCGTGAAATGCGTCACGAACCGGCCATTGCGATCCAGCAGATAGACGATCGAGGAGTGGTCCATCAGGTAAGGTGAACCGTCCTTGCCTGGCACCTTCTGGAAATAGACCCGGTAGGCTCTGGCTGCGGCGGCGACCTGATCGCGCGTTCCGGTCAGGCCTATGAATGTCGGTCCGAAATTGGTGACGTAGCCCTTTAGCAACTTGGGCGTGTCGCGCTCGGGATCGACCGTGATGAACACCAGGTTCACCTTCTTGAAGGTCTCCGGTCCGAGTTGCTCCATTGCCGTCTCCATCAGCAGCAGCGAGGTCGGGCAGACGTCGGGGCAGAAGGTGTAGCCGAAATAGATCAGCGTCGGTTTACCCTTGAGCTGATCGCTGCTGAACGGCCTGTCGTCCTGGTCGACGAGCGTGAACGGGCCGCCGATTGCCGGCTGGTTGCCGCGCCAGGCGTCCCAGCCGATCCAGCTCGCGGCCACAACGAGGACCGCGACCCATACGCCCAGCAGGGCCTTCATGAATGGCGACATGGCGGCAAGATGGGCCGCCTGACCTCGCTCGACAAGCGGTACTGCTGGTCGCACAAGTGGACTTGATGATGCCCAGCTCTGGCAGCAATGCCCTCGTCCTGCTCAGTCGCGCCGCCGATTTCGCCGCGCGCCGCCACGTCTCTCAGCGCCGCAAGGGCGACGCCGAAGAGCCCTACATCAACCATCTGACCGAAGTGGCCGCGCTGCTCGCCGAGGCGACGGGCGGCACCGATCCGGTGCTGGTGATGGGTGGGCTGTTGCACGATACGCTGGAAGACACCGACACCACCTACGAGGACCTGGTCGAGACTTTTGGTCCTGAAGTCGCAGCGCTGGTGGCCGAGGTCACCGACGACAAGTCGCTGCGTAAGGAAGAGCGTAAGCGGCTTCAGATCGAGAAGACTCCAGGCAAGTCGCGGCGCGCCAAGCTGCTCAAGCTTGCCGACAAGACCTCGAACCTCAGGTCACTCGTGTCGAGTCCGCCCCGGGGATGGACAGAAGAACGGCTGCGCGACTATGTCGTTTGGGCCGAAGCCGTGGCGCGCTCGTGTCGCGGCCTCAACGAAAAACTCGAAGCCGGCGTCGACGCCGCGCTCGCAGATGCGAAGCGGCGCTTCGGCGCCTGAAGGGGAGAAGTACGATGTTCTACGATGCCACCAAGCGCGACCACGGCCTTCCGCAGGATCCCCTGAAGGCGCTGATCGTGCCGCGGCCGATCGGCTGGATCTCGACCGTCGACGGAAAGGGCCGGGTGAACCTGGCGCCGTACAGCTTCTACAACGGCGTCGGCGAGCATCCGCCCATGGTCTATTTCGCCGTCACCGGCACCTACGGCGATACGCCGACCAAGCACAGTCGCATGAACGCCGAGGAAACCGGGGAGTTCGTGGTCAACATGGTGGCCGGCACGCTTTCAGAGAAGATGAACATCACCACCGCGATGGTGGCCTACGGCGTCGACGAGATGAAACTCGCCGGCCTGACGCCCGCTCCCTGCCGTCTGGTGAAGCCGCCGCGGGTCGCCGAGTCGCCGGTGGCGCTGGAATGCAAGTACTGGAAGACGGTCGAATTGCCCGTCGAACCCGGCCACGAGGCCCAGCGCAGCGCCGTCGTCTTCGGCCAGGTGGTCGGCGTCCATATCGACGACGGAATCCTGAAGGATGGCCGGGTCGACATCCTGGCCTTCAAGCCGGTCGCCCGGCTCGGCTACAGTGAGTACACCACCACCGACAACGTCTGGCGCATGCGTCGGCCGGACGACCCGCGGTACCAATAGGCGCATCGGCTGGCAGCCCTCCGCTCTCCCCAACGTGACCGGCAAACAGGCGTTTTCGGAGGCCTGCTGCGGCGCTGCCGCACTGGCAAAATCGCCACAATTGCCGTATCTAAAGGAGGTGCGGTTCCCTCAAAGAACCCCCCCTCAAAATAGCGGGGACCGCGGCCCATGGAGGTAGATTTGAAGAGGCGCACTTTCGTCTCCGGGACCGCTGCTTTGGCTGCTGCCAGCGTGGCCCCGAGCGTCCTTTCGCCGGCCTTTGCCGCGACCATCAAGCCCTATAGCTGGGACCTCAACCCGCCGACCGATACCCGCGAGAACTTCATCGCCTGGGGCAAGGGCCGCGGCGAGGATCCGACCTTTCTTGGCCAGCGCTGGGACCGCTACCAGGCGATGCTCCGCAACAAGGATTTGTGGGGGGCAGCGACCATCCGCGCTTTTCTGCTGACCCCTCGTGAGGAATTCGCTTCGATCAGTCCCAACATTCACAAGCGTGCCTATGAGCACGCGTTCCTCGACATCGGCTACGGCGTCACCATGTCGGGCCCGCACATACAGGGCCGCATGACCAACGTCATCGACGTCAAGCGCGGCGAGAAGGTGCTCGAGATCGGCACCGGTTCGGGCGTGCAGTCGGCCTACATCGCCAACCTGACCGAGAACGCCTACACGATCGAGATCATCAAGCCGCTCGCCGATCGCACGCGCGCGCTCTACGACAAGCTGATCGAGAAGGGCTACACCGAGTACAAGCACATCAAGAGCAAGGCCGCCGACGGCTACTACGGCTGGGAAGAGGCGGCACCCTTCGACAAGATCATCGTGACCTGCGGCATCGACCACGTGCCGCCGCCGCTGCTGCAACAGCTCAAGGCCGGCGGCCTGATGGTCATTCCGGTCGGCCCGCCGGGCGCGCAGCGCGTGCTCAAGGTCGCCAAGACGCAGGGAGCCGACGGTTCGATCACCACGAGCCGCGAGGACATCTACGGCGGCAAGATCGTGCCATTCGTGCCCTTCACCAAACTTGAGGGCGACAAGATCGTCGGCACGCACAACCGCTAGAGCGGGGCGCGGGGCATGGCGAACACGCACGCGGTCGATCTCGACAATCGACCGCCTCTCTCCTTCTACCTGTCGGTCGGCCTGGTCGCGGGCAGCATCATCGCCCTGCAGATCGGCATCATGCGCGTCTTCTCCGTGGGCAGCTGGGCGCACTTCGGATCGCTGGTCGTCAGCCTCGCGATGTTCGGCTTCGGCCTAACCTCGGCGGTGATGTGCGTCGGCAAAGGCTGGTTCGAGCGTCATTGGGAGGGCGCTGTGAAGTTCGCCCTGCTGCTGTTCGGACCGCTGATGGTGGTGTGCAACCTCGCCGCCCAGCAGGTGCCGTTCAACGCCATCTTCCTGATCAGCGATCCGATGCAGAAGTGGCGGCTGTTCGCCAACTTCGTGCTCTACTTCCTGCCCTTCCTCGCCGGCGCGCTTTATCTGGGCGTGGTGTTCCTGAAGGCGCAGAAGACCTTCAACCGCGTCTACTTCGCCGACCTCGTCGGGTCGGGCCTGTGCGGCCTGTCGGTGCTGCTGGCGATGTATGCCTTCAAGCCCGACGACATCGTGATGGCGCCGCTGCTGCTGTGGCTGGCCGGCGGCCTGCTGTGGTTCGTGGCGCTCGGCGACCGGCGCGGCATGCTGGCGATCGTGGCCGTCGCGATCCTGAGTGCGGCCGTCCACTATGCGGCGCCAGGCGTGCTCGGCATCCCGAAGCTCGCGGTTTCCGACTACAAGGGCGTGTCCTACGCGCGGAAATTTCCGGACAACCAGCGGACCTACGAGCGCGCCTCGCCGTTCGGCTACATGGAGGTCTATTCCAGCTCCTACCTCCATTTCGCGCCGGGTCTCAGCGACAACGCCGCGTTCAACCTCAAGAAGATGCCGAGCAATGCCTATCTCGGCCTCTATCTCGACTCCGAGGGTCCGAGCGGCGTCATCAAGGACCTGTCTCCCGACGAGACCGCCTACTTCCGCTTCCTGCCGATGTACTACCCCTATGTGCTGAAGCAGGATCCCGACACGTTCGTCGTCCAGTTTGGCGGCGGCATCTCGACGGCGGTGGCGCTGAAGTCGGGCTCGAAGCACGTCACGGTCGCTGAGGGCAATCCCGCGATCCTGACGGCGTTCCGCGAGGACAAGGGCCTGCGCGACTTCACCGGCGACATCCTCAACAACCCCAAGGTCTCCGTCATCGACTATGACGGCCGCCTCTACGTCGCGCACACGAAGAACCGCTACGACATCATCGACCTGTCGCTGGCCGACTCGGCCGGCCTGTCGAGCCCCGGCGGCTTCTCGATCGTCGAGAAATATTCCTACACGCGCGAGGCGATGGCCGCCTACATGCGTGCGCTCAAGCCGGGCGGCATCCTCTCGGTCACGCTGTGGAACAAGGAAGAGCCGCCCAAATCGGTGCTGAAGCTCTACGCCACCATGGCGTCGGCGGCGCGCGAGGTGAACGGCCCCGACATCGCCAGGGATTTCTACGTCGCCTCGGCCTATCTCTCGACCGCGACGGTGCTCTACAAGCGCGGCGGCTTCACGCCGGAAGACATCGCCAAGCTGAACGCGCACACCAAGGCGATGTCGTTCGACGAGATCTACGCGCCGGGCCTGAAGGTCGACACGTCGGAGCTGCCGCAAATCCTGTCGGACTATCGCGATCAGTTCTTCGGCGCCGCCAGCGACCCGACGGGTCCGTCCGAGGCCGAGCCGAACGACAAGCCGCCGCCCGGCGCCCCGGGCTCGGAGACCGCCAAGGAAGGCGACGCTCCGCCCGCGCCCAAGGTCCCGGCGACAGTGCTCGGCCGGCTGGCCTGGCACTATCTGGTGAACGGCGGCTGGCAAAAGGTGGCCGACGACTACGTCTTCGACACCCGCATCCTGACCAACCACCAGCCGTACTTCGCCGCCTACATCAAGGTGAAGGACCTGCTGAAGTTCACCGACCGGCTCGAACTCGTGCAGGACGAGTGGGGCTACCTGCTGCTGTGGGCGACGCTCGGCATCGCCGCGATCTTCGCCTTCACGCTGGTCCTGTTCCCGCTGATCTTCGGTTGGCGCACCATCTTCAGCCGCTATCCTGGCAAGGCGGGGACCATGCTCTACTTCCTCTGCCTGGGCCTGGGCTACATCATCGTCGAGGTGGGCATGATCTCCCACTTCGTGCTGGCGCTCTCCAATCCGACTGTGTCGGCTTCGGTGCTGATCACCGGCATGCTGGTCTTCTCCGGCATCGGCAGCTTCTTCTCCGAGCGCTTTCTCGACCGTGCGCGGATCACGATGCCGAGGATCTTCCTCGCGATCTTCCTCATCCTGACGCTCTACGCCTTCACCATCGACTACGCGCTCGACTGGATCGGTACCCTGCCGTACGCGCTGCGCATCGTGCTCTGCCTGCTGCTACTCTTGCCGCCGGCCCTCCTGATGGGCTTCCCGATGCCGACGGCGATGACGATGCTCGGCCGGCTGGGCAAGGACCACATGTTCCTGTGGGCCTGGGGCATCAACGGCTGCTTCTCGGTGATCGGCGCCGCGCTGGTGCCGATCGTGGCGACCAGCTTCGGCCTGCCCGCCGTCGTGCTGGTCGGCGCGGTGGCCTATCTCGTGGCGCTGCCCGCCTTCTTCTCCGTGCTGATGCCGCTGTCGAACGGATCGCGTTCCGGGCGGCCAGCTTCTGCGTGATCCGCCGGGCGCTGCTGCTGGGAGCCCTGCTCATGCCGACGGCCGCGCGTGCTCAACCGAAGAAGCCCCCTAAACAGCCGACCAAGCCGGCAGCTAAACCGGCCGCAAAGCCTGCCACGCCGGCGCCCGTGGCGGCTGCCGTGGCGCCGCTCAAGGAAGCGAAGAGCCAGCTCGTCGCCTTCAACGCCTCGGCCTTTCCCTATCGAGGCCTGGTGCCCGAGACCAACAAGCCCTTCCTCGATGCGCGCGACGGCAAGCGGCGCGGCCACACGACCCTGCGCGGCGACGTCTTCTGGGAGGAGCCGACCTACAGCGACCGCCGATCCTTGCTGTACCTGCCCGCCGGCTACAATGCACATCTGCCGGGCCTGATCGTGCTGTTCCTGCACGGCCAGGGCGCCACCCTCGAGCGCGATGTCATGCAGCGTCAGGCGCTGCCGCGGCAGATCGCCGAGTCGGGCAAGAACGTCGCGTTGGTGGCGCCGCAGTTGGCGTTCGACGCCACCGACTCGAGCGCCGGCAATTTCTGGCGGCCCGGCCACTTCGCGGCCTACATCGACGAGGCGGCCGAGCGGCTGATGCGCCTGCACGGCGATCGCCGCTCGGGCCCGCATTTCAACGCCTCGCCGGTCGTGGTGGTGGCCTATAGCGGCGGCTACTGGTCGGCGGCCTATGCGCTGGAGCGCGGCGGCGCGGCCCATCGCGTCAAGGGTGTGGTGCTGATGGACGCCCTCTATGGCGATGAGGAGAAGTTCGCCGGCTGGGCGGCCGCGCGGCGCCAGCTCGGCTTTTTGCTGAGCGCCTTCACCGATTCGACGCGCACCGAGAACGCAACCTTGCAGAGCCTGCTTGCCAAGCGCCGTATCGCCTGCGGTGGAGGGCTGCCCAAGAGCCTGACGCCCGGGACCTTCGCCTTCGTGCCGACCGGCGGTCTGGAGTTGCATGGCGATTTCATGACAAGGGCATGGGGAGCTGATCCGCTGAAGCAGCTGTTGATGCTGATTCCGGGCTACGACCCTGTCGCCCCGCCGCCGGCGGTTCGTGCTAATAAGAAGGCATGAGCGAAGCCTCCCCGCGCGATCCCCTTCGTCAGGAACTTCTGGATATCTTCGTCGGCCGCGCCACGCGCCGCTATGGCCTGAGCGACATCAACCAGCTTCAGCATGCGCTGCAATCCGCCGACCATGCCGAGAAGGACGGCTGCACGCCGGCGACCGTTCTCGCCTGCCTGCTGCACGATGTCGGCCACATGATCCACGACCTGGGCGAAGATCCGGCATCGCGCGGCGTCGACGACGTTCACGAAGAACTGGGCGCCCAGTGGCTGGCCGAACGCTTCGGGCCGGACGTCAGCGAGCCGGTTCGCCTGCATGTCGCGGCCAAGCGCTATCTCTGCTCCACCGAATCGGATTACTTCGGCAAGCTCGCGCCCGACTCGGTGCGCAGCCTGGAGCTCCAGGGCGGACTGATGTCGGCCGGCGAGATCGAGGAATTTCGCCGCAATCCGCACTGGCAGGAAGCCGTCCGACTCCGTCGCTACGACGAAATGGCCAAGGATCCGCGCGCATCGACGCCGGATTTCGATCACTTCCTGAGTCACGTCCCGGCCTGCCGCAAATGATCGGCCGCCGTGAAGTCGAGGCGGCGTGGGGCCGCATCAGGACCCATGTCCGCCGCACGCCGGTGATCGAGCTGCCCGCCGGCGAGTTCGGCGTCGCGGGGCCGCTGGCGATGAAGCTGGAGCAGCTGCAGGTCAGCGGCACGTTCAAGGGCCGCGGTGCGTTCCACAAATTGCTGGCGAGCGACGTGCCGAAGGCCGGCGTGATCGCCGCCTCCGGCGGCAATCACGGCGCCGCCGTCGCCTATGCCGCCCAGGCATTAGGTCACAAGGCCGAGATCTTCGTGCCGGTCATTTCGGCGCCGACCAAGGTCGCCCGCCTGAAGAGCTACGGCGCGATCGTGCATCAGGTCGGTGAGGTCTATGCCGAGGCGCGCGCGGCCTCCGAGAAGCGCGCCGCCGAAACCGGCGCGTTGATGGCGCACGCCTACGAGGATCCGGTGGTGTTCGCGGGGGCGGGGAGCGTTGCCCTGGAGTTCGCCGAGCAGGCGCGATTCGACACGCTGCTGATCGCGGTCGGTGGCGGTGGCCTGATCGCCGGCTGTTGTGCGGCGATCGGCGACGGCACGAAGATCGTCGCCGTCGAGACCCACGGCACGCCGACGCTCTACGAGGCCCGCCGCGCCGGCAAGCCGGTCGACGTGAAGATCGCCGGCATTGCCGCCGACGCCCTGGGCGCCAGCCGGATCGGCGTGCCCAACTTCGAGATTGCGCAGAAGTTCGTGAAGGATGCGGTACTGGTCGGCGACGACGCGGTGAAGGCCGCGCAGCGCGCGCTGTGGGACCGCCTGCGCATCGTCGCCGAACCGTCGGGGGCCACCGCGCTGGCGGCCCTCATGGCCGGCGCCTACAAGCCCGCTACCGGCGAGAGGGTCGGTCTGCTGATCTGCGGCGCCAATACCGAGCCGGGCTCGGTGACCTAGGGACGCTTGACCTCGGTCGCCACGGCGCGGTTGGCGGTGCCGTTGCTGTTCGAGGCGTCGAAGCGGATCATGTATTTGTCGGTGGGCGAGATCCACCAGCGCGACACCGAGCGGAACCCGTCCGGGCCCTGCTCGTTCATCTCGACCAGAAAACTGTCGACGAGCGCGTTGCCCGGGCCCATGCGCTTCTCGAAGTTCACCACGCTCAGGATGTAGTGCCACCTCTTGCCGCTGACGGAATAGTCGGCTTCGATCTTCTTGCCGACCGACAGGGGCCACAGCCGCTCGGGCTTCAGCGCGTTGATGAAGTCCGACATGTCGCCGCCGCTGGCCGACGGGTTGGCGAACAGCAGGCCACGAATCTTGAACGGCTTGCCGCCGACCGTATCCATCACGCAGTCCATGCCGTCCCGGGATTTCGCGACGATCTGGGTGCCGCTGTCGAAGGTGATGGTCGTGCCCGGTGCCGGACAGTCGAAATCCATCGTCTGGGCCTTCAGGGAGGCAGGAAGGACGGCGAGCAGGAGGGCAGCGGTCGGGACGGCGAAGAACTTCATGCCGGCGATCTTAGCTAGACGAAGTGGCAGGCCGCCAGCGCGCCCGACGCGGTTTTCCGGAGCGCCGGCCTTTCGGACCGGCACCGCGCCTCGGCGAGAGGACAGCGCGAGTGGAATGGGCAGCCGGCCGGTGGATCGATCGGGCTCGGCAACTCGCCCTGCAGGACCGTACGCCGGCGGGTGCGGGCCAGCTTCGGATTGGCCACCGGGGCCGCCTCGATCAGCGCCTTGGTGTAGGGATGCTGCGGCGTGCGCCAGATCTGATCGCGTCCGCCGACCTCGACCAGCGTGCCGAGATACATCACCGCCACCCGATCGGCGATGTGCTCGACCACCGACAGATCGTGGCTGATGAACAGGTAGGAAACGCCGAACTTCGACTTCAGGTCCTCCAGCAGATTGATCACCTGCGCCCGCACCGAGACGTCGAGCGCCGACACCGGCTCGTCGCAGATGATCAGTTTCGGGCTGAGCGCCAGGGCTCGGGCGATGCCGATACGCTGGCGCTGGCCACCGGAGAATTCGTGCGGAAAGCGCTGGCGTGCATCGGATGGCAGGCCGACCCAGCCCAGCAGCGTCTCGACGCGCTCGGCGATGGCGTCGGCGGTCCATCCCGCCACCACCATCGGCTGGGCAATGCTGCGGCCGACCGTCGAGCGCGGATTGAGCGAGCCATAGGGGTCCTGGAAGATCATCTGCACCTTGCGGCGCATGGCATTGAGGGCGGCCTTCTCGAGCGGCGCGATATCGGTGCCCTCGATGCGGATCTCGCCGCCGGCGACCGGCACCAGCCGCATGATTGCCTTGCCGAGCGTGCTCTTGCCGCAGCCCGACTCGCCCACCAGCCCGAGCGTCTCGCCGACCGCGAGGTCGAGGCTGACGCCGCTCACGGCGCGCACCACGCCGGCGGCGGTGTTGAACCGGACGTGGACATCGCGCAGGGAGAGCAGGGGGGCGCTGGCGCTCATCGGACGGCCTGTTCGGCCGCGAAGCATGCGGCCCACCGGCCCGGCCGCAGTTCCTTGAGCTCCGGCAGCTCCTGCCGGCAGCGTTCCATTGCGCGCGGGCAGCGCGGCGCAAAGGCGCAGCCTTTCGGCAGGGCATTGAGCGGCGGCACCATGCCGGGAATGTCAGCCAGCCGCGCCGCCCGTTCGGCGCCGGGGATCGGCGTCGCCCCGATCAGCCCCGCCGTATAGGGATGCAGCGGCTGCTCGAACAGGTCGTCGACCGATGCCTCCTCGACCTTGCGTCCGGCGTACATCACCACCACCCGGTCGGCCGTCTCGGCGACCACGCCGAGATCGTGTGTGATGAAGATCATCGCCATGCCGGCCTCGGCTTGCAGCTTCTTGAGCAGTGCCAGAACCTGCGCCTGCACCGTGACGTCGAGCGCGGTGGTCGGCTCGTCGGCGATCAGCACGGCTGGATTGCAGGCGATCGCCATGGCGATCATCACGCGCTGGCACATGCCGCCGGAGAGCTGGTGAGGGTAGGCGCCGAGCCGCCGCTCAGCGTCGGGCATCCCGACCTGCTCCAGCAGCTCCAGGGCCCGCACCTGCGCCTGGTGCGGACCGAGCTCGGTGTGCGTGGTCAGGACCTCGGCAATCTGCTTGCCGACCGTCGCCACCGGATTGAGCGAGCTCATCGGATCCTGGAAGATCATGCCGATCTCCTTGCCCCGGATGTCGAGCATGCTCTCTTCGGGTAGCGCCACGAGATCGCGGCCGTTCAGCTTGACCGTGCCGCCCACGATGCGCGCCGGCGGGTCGGGCAGCAGACGCATGATCGAGAGCGCCGACAGCGACTTGCCGCAGCCCGATTCGCCGACCAGCGCCACGGTTTCGCCGGCCGCGACCTTCAGCGACAGCCCGTCGACCGCCTTCATCTCGCCGCGTCGGGTGAACAGCGTGGTCCGGAGGTCCGTGACTTCGAGCGGGAGCGTCACCTGTCCCTCAATTTCGGATTGAGCGCGTCGTTCAGCCCGTCGCCGATCAGGTTGAGGCAGAGCACCGTGATCATGATGGCGACGCCGGGGATGGCGCAGATGTACCAGGAGCTGCGGATCAGCAGCCTCCCGTCGCCGACCAGCCGGCCCCAGCTCGCGAGATTGGGATCGCCCAGCCCGAGGAATGACACCGCCGACTCGAATAGCACGGCACCCGCCACCACCAGCGAGGAGAGCACGATCACCGGCGGCAGGGCGTTGGGCAGGATCTCGCCCACGATGATGCGCAGGTCGTTCATGCCCATGGCACGGCAGGCCTGCACGAACTCGCGGTCGCGCAGCGCCAGGAACTCGGCGCGGGTCATGCGCGCGATCGGCGTCCAGCTCACGATGCCGATCGCGATCACGATGTTCTGGAGGGTCGAGCCCAGGATCACCACGATGGTCAGCACGAAGATCAGGTTGGGAATCGTCTGGAACAGCTCGGCGCCACGCATGCTGATCTCGTCGACCCAGCCGCCGAAATAGCCGGCCGCGGCGCCGACCGAGACCCCGATGATCGTGGCGACCGCCGAGGCGAACAGCCCGATCAGCAGGGTGGCGCGCGCACCGTGCACGATCATCGCCAGGATGTCGCGGCCGAGGGAATCGGTGCCGAGCGGGAAGTCGCGGTCCTCGCCCGGCCACAGTTCGGGCGCGCCGACGATACGCAGCGGGTCGGTCGGATAGAGAAGCGGCGCCAGCAGGGCCATCGCCGCCACGAACAGGATGATCAGGGCGCCGAGCAGGGCGCCGCGGTTGCGCGCAAAGCGGCCCAGGAAGGCGAAGCGCTCCATCAGCGGATCTCGATCCGGGGGTCGAGCCACATATAGACCAGGTCGACCGCGATGTTGGCGACGATCACCACCAGCGAGCCCAGCACCATGATCCCGAGCACCACGGGATAATTGCGCGAGCTGACGCTGTCGAACAGCAGCGAGCCGACGCCGGGCCAGCTGAACACGCTTTCGATCACCACGCTGCCGGCCAGCACGGTGCCCATCTGCACGCCCAGGATCGTCACCACCGGCAACAGCGCGTTGCGCAGCACGTGGCTCACCGTGACCTTGCGGCGCGACAGGCCCTTGGCCCGCGCGGTGCGCACGAAATCGGCCTGCGCCACTTCCAGCATCGAGGAGCGCATCACCCGGGCATAGATTGCCGCGTAGAACAGGCCGAGCGCGAGGGTCGGCAGGACCAGGTGGTGCAGGATGTCGAGCACCCAGCCGATGCCGCTGCTGGCGCCCCCGATGGTCTGCAGCCCGCCGACCGGCATCCAGCCCAGCTTCACCGCGAACAGCACGATCATCATGATGCCGAGCCAGAACGAGGGCGCGGCAAAGAAGAACATGGCGCCAACCGAGACCAGCGTGTCCCAGACCGTTCGCACCTTGACCGAGGCGACCACGCCGGCCGACACGCCGATCGCGAAGGCGAGCGTGATGCTCGACACCATCAGCAGGATGGTCGCCGGCAGGTTGATGCCGATGGCCTGGATGACCGGCATATTCTGCCGGTAGGAGAACCCGAAATCGAAGTGCAGCAGCGCCCAGATGTATTTCAGCAGTTGCAGCCAGACCGGATCCTCCAGCCCGTAGGTCTTGCGCAGCAATTCGACCGTGGCGGGGTCGCTGACCTGGTTCTCGGCCGTCATCAATTCGAGGAAGCTGCCCGGCGCGAGATGGATCAGCACGAAGTTGATCACCACCACGCCCAGCATCAGCGGCACGGCCTGCAACAGCCGGCGCCGCAGCAGGCGTAGCGCCGCGGACGAGCGCGAGGAAGCGACGGCACTCATGGCTGGAAGCGCGCCGTTTCGATGGGGCGAATAGGCATCGAGGAACGACGCGTCACTGGGGTGACGCGCCCCCGGCGAACGGCCTCAGCTCACCCATATGTCGTACCAGGTCGCGGCCAGATAGTTCGGGTCGTTCGAGTGGTTTTGCACCTTCGAACTCGCGACCGTAATCGTCTCCAGCTCGAGCAGCGGCAGGTTGTTGGCCTCGAAAGTGGCGAGCTTCTGAAACTCGACCACCAGCGCCTTGCGCTTGACCGGATCGGTCTCGACCTTGATCTTGTCGACCACCGCGTCCATTTCGGGGCTGCTGAAGCCCGAGGCGTTGCGGAAGGGCACGCCCTTCTTGATGCCGTCCGTCGTGTAGTACTGGGTGGTGGTCGGCACCGGCTCCGACGGGTTGGCCTGGTTGGAGATCGCCAGGTCGAAATCGTAGTCGGTATAGATGCGCTTGATCGAGGTCGGGCGATCGGGAACCGTGAGGTTCACGCTCACGCCGACATCCTCCAGTCCCTGCTTGACGATCGCGCCGATCTTGCCGTTCTCGGCGAACCAGCCGGCGGCCAGCAGGTTGACCGAGAAGCGCTTGCCGTCGGCTTTCTTCGGATAACCCGCCGCGTCGAGCAGCGCCGCCGCCTTCTTCGGGTCGAACTGCGTGCTGAACGTGTCGGGGGTGAAGAACTCGCTGTTCGGCGAGAACAGCGGGCTCGTGCCCGGCCGCGCATAACCGTAGTAGACCGTCTTGGCGATCAGATTGCGGTCGACGGCGAAGAACATCGCCTGACGGACCTCGCGCTTCTGGAAGATCGGATTACGGACATTGCATTCCAGCGAGGTCGACCACACCGCTTCCTCGTAGCCCTTGGGGGTGGCGACGAACTTGTTGGTTGCGACCAGACGCTTGATGTCGGGCGGCGCCACCGGATTGAACACCCCGATCTGGATCTCGCCCGCCTCCATCGCGGCGGCGCGGCCGGCCGGGTCGCGCACGTAGCGGATGATCAGCTTGTCCATGTAGGGGAAGCCCTTGCGCCAGTAGAGCTCGTTCTTGACGTACTCGAAGTGGCTGCCGCGCACCCATTCCTTGAATTTCCACGGCCCGGTGCCGATCGGCGCGTTGTTGGCCGGGTTGGTCACCGGATCGCTGTCGGCATAGACGTGCTTCGGCACGATGTAGTTCACGCTGCCGCACAGCAGCGAGGAGAAGAAGAATTCCGGGATCGGCTTGCTGAACTTCACCACCACGGTGGCCGGATCGCTCGCCTCGACGCCGGTGAAGTCCGTGAGTGCGGCCGCCGCCGCGTACTTCTTCCAGATCTCGCCGATCGAATAGACGACGTCGTCGGCCGTCATGTCCTTGCCGTCGTGGAACTTCACGCCCGGGCGCAGCTTGATCGTGTAGGACTGGAAGTCGGCCGACGGTGCCCAGCTCTCGGCCAGTTCGCCCACGAACTTGCCGTCCATGCGCCGGTTGCCCAGTCGCTCGAACAGCTTGGACGACGAGAAAGTCGGGCTCGAACCGCCGCCCGCCGGCACGTAGCAGGCTTGCGGCTCGCCGCCGCCCCAGGTGGCGACCAGGGTGCCGCCCCTCTTGGGTTCCTGCGCCAAGCCCGGCCGAACCGACAATCCGACCAGACCGCCGGCCACGCCACCCGCCACAACGCCGCCGAAGACGCGGCGCGTCACCTTGTTCATCATGAAGCCCTCCGTTCTTTGCCAACCCCTCCCGGGTCCACAAGCAAACTTCATTCCTTTGGTTCCTCCCCGTTCATATGGGGAAGTGTCGGCGTCTCACGCCGACGGAGGGGTCATGAGCACCGATCGCGGCGCCGTTGAACCCTCCGCCCCGCTCGAAGCGGGGCACCTCCCCCGAGGACGGGGGAGGAACTTGTTAACCGGCAAGCGTCGAATAGGTCGCCCGGCCGATCGCCAGCAGCACTTTCTGCTCGTTGAACACGTCGACATCGACCACGCCCACGCTTTTGCCGTTGCGGCGCACCGTGGCGGTGGTGATCAGCTTGGTCTTGATCGCGGGGCGCAGGTAGTCGACGCGGAAATTGATCGTCGGCAGTGGCCGGCGCAGCGCCATGATCAGGGCGTAGTCGCCGACGGTGTCGATGATCGCCGCCAGCGGCCCTCCGTGCCACTGGCCCGAGCCCTTGCCGCGCTCGAACTCCGGCCGCATGGCGCACTCCATGGTGACCGATTCCCTGGCCGGATTCGCCTCGATCACCTTCAGCCCCAGGAAGGAGATGAAGGGCGAGCCGTCGAGCATCTTCTGCAGCTCGGCGTCGGTCAGCGGCTTTACTGTATCGCTCATGGCGCCACCACGATCTTGCCGAACACCTCGCGGTCCTCGATCACCCGCAGCGCCTCGCGCGCGTCCTCGAGCTTGTAGATCTTGTCGACCAGCACCTTCAGTTTCTTTTCCTGAACCATCTTGAGCAGTGTCTCGATGTCGGAACGCATCCAGCCGTTGGAGCCCAGCACCTTGAGCTCGAACGTCCAGATGAAGCGGATGTCCTCGGCCGGCGCGTAGCCCGCGGTGGCGCCGCAGGTCAGCAGCCGTCCGCCGACCTTCAGCACCTTCAGCGACGGCACC
Organism: uncultured Alphaproteobacteria bacterium; assembly: GCA_963923875.1. GTDB lineage: Bacteria > Pseudomonadota > Alphaproteobacteria > Reyranellales > Reyranellaceae > Reyranella. The sequence goes on along the minus strand of CAWUOG010000003.1, from coordinate 17,873 downwards.
CAGGTGTCTCCGCCGGTGTAGTTCACCACCACGTCGACGCCGAGGTTCGTGCCGCCGCCGCGCCGCGTCGGCTTGCCGTACATGGCGTAGACTTCCTTCATGAAGTCCTTTTCGACGTAGTTGATCGTCTTGTCGGCGCCCAGTTCCTGCAGGCGCTTGGCCTTGGCATCGGTGCCGGCACAGGCGATCACCTCGCAGCCCGCCGCCTTGGCGAGCTGCAGGCAGCACACGCCGACGCCGCCCGAAGCGCCGAGGATCAGCACCTTTTCGCCCTTCTGGATGTGGCCGTTGGTCACCATCATGCGCAGCGCCGTGCCGTAGGCCACCGGGAGCGCTGCGGCGTCCGAGAAGCTCACGCCATCGGGGATCTTCACCAATTGGTGCGCGCGCGCCCTGCACAACTCGGCGAGGCCGCCATGTACGGTCTCGCCCATCAGGCCGCCCTCGACGCGGTTGATCGGGTCGACCAGAACGCGGTCGCCCTTCTTCCAGCCGGTGACGCCGGGCCCGACCTCGGCGATCTCGCCCGCCACGTCGAGGCCCATGATCGCCGGCATCGGCACCTTGATGCCCGGCATGCCGCGGCGCGTGAACACGTCGTGATAGTTCAGCGACGAGGCCTTCACGGCCACGATCACGTCGCCCTCGCCGGGCCTGGGATCGGGGAAGTCCTTCTCGAAGACCAGCGTTTCAGGCCCCCCATGCGCGCGAACGACTGCTGCTTTCATCGTGACATCCCTTCTTTCAAAGTTAGTGTCATCCTGGGCGAAGCGAAGGATCCTTCGCTCGGCTCAGGATGACAGCGCGTCTGCCGGAATCTGTTTGGCGAGCACGCGCTTGTCGATCTTGTTGGTGCCCGCCAGCGGCATTTCGTCGACGAAGAACACGCGCCGCGGATGCTGGTACGCCGGCGCATTGGCCAGCGCATAGCTCTTGATCTGCTCCTCGTCGACGGCGGCGCCGGCGGCGCGCACGACGAAGGCGATCGGCTTGAAGCCCTTGAGTTCGTCCGGCACCGGGATCACCGCGGCCTGGTGGATGCCCGGATGCTTCTCCAGCATCTTCTCGACCTCGCCCGGATAGATGTTCTCGCCGCCGCATACGAACATGTCGTCGACCCGGCCGACGAAATAGAAGAAGCCGTTCTCGTCGCGCCGGAAGACGTCGCTGGTGCGGTAATAGCCGTCCGGCGTCATCACCTTCGCCGTGGTCTCCGGCAGCTTGTGATAGTGCGTCATCAGCGCCCCGCACTTCATCTCGAGGGCACCTTCATCCTGCACTTCCTTGCCGTCGCGGATCAGGCGCAACTGGACCTCGGGATGCGGATAGCCGGTCGACAGTTCGGGCTGCGGGATGCCCTTGGGATGCGGGCCGAACACGACCGGGCCAGCTTCGGTCGTTCCGTAGCCGTTGCCGATCTGGGCCTTGGGGAATACCGCGCGCACCTGGTCGATCAGCGACTGGGTGATCGGCGCCGAGCCCATGCGCACCGCCTCGACCGCCGACAGGTCATTCTTCGCCAGCAGCTCCTTCTCGCGCAGCATCATGGCGATCATGGTCGGCACCGAGGTCAGGAACCCGACCTTGTGCTTGGCTGCCGCCTCGATATAGCCGCGGGTCGTGAACTGCGGCAGCAGCACCACGGTGTCGCCCTGGCTGAAGGTGGTCTGGCACATCGCCAGCCCGTTCATGTGATAGAGCGGCGCCGCCACCAGCGAGCGCTGGCCCTGCGGTACCGGGCGGCGCACCCGCTGGCTCATCGCCCAGAGGTGCGAGTAGTGCGACAGCACCACGCCCTTGGGCCGCCCCGTCGAGCCGGAGGTGTAGAGGAACATCGCGTCCTCTGCCGGCTTCATCTTCACCGCCGTGAACGGGCCCGCCTGCAGCCCCTCTTCGATGAAGGACGCCCAGTCCCTGTCGAACGAGAGTTTCGGCACCGAGTCGGGCGCCAGCGCCAGCCGCGCATCGTCGCCGATCACCAGCCTGGCGTCCGAATCGCCCACGATATAGGCGACGGTTTCGGCCGGCAGTTTCCAGTTCACCGGCACCGAGACGAGACCCGCCTGCATGGTGCCGAGGAAAGTCAGCAGATACTCGGCGCGGTTGGCCGACAGGATGGCGACGCGGTCGCCGCGCTTGAGGCCGCGCTTCAGCAGGCCGCGCGCGACGGCGCCGCTCAGTCGCAGCATGTCGGCGTAGCTGTAGCGCCGCTCCGTGCCGTTTCCCCCTTCGTCGATCAGCGCCAGCGACTCGGGCGGCACCGAGCGCGATAGTGCATCGCCCTGGTTGTCGTAGGCCGTCTTGCCGATTGTCACCATTCCACGCTCCCGGACGGCCTCATCCTGAGGAGGCGCGAAGCGCCGTCTCGAAGGATGGGCAACAAGCAAGGTACTGGTTCGCACCCTTCGAGACGCAGCCTTCGGCTGCTCCTCAGGGTGAGGTGATGTCTGATCGTCACCATGCCGCGAGCCCCTTCAACGCTTGCTCGGTCAGTTTCAGGCCGGTCTCCAGCGTGTCCCTGCGCCACTGGCCGTCGAACGGACAGAAGGCGTCCATCATGTCGGCCTGCAGGCCCGCCCGTACGTCGGGATCCAGCCCGCTCTGGCGGCGCAGCCACTGGTCGAGCCGCAGCACGCGGCGCATGCCCAGCCCGCGCGTGCCGAATTCGATCACCGCGCCGCACATCTGGCGATTGCCTAGAGCGCAATCCACTCGGCTCGATTCGAGCCGAGTGGATTGCGCCTGCCCACGTTGCGGTGGCGACAGTGCGTTTCCATTCGATGTGAACCGCTCGCGGTTCACATCGAATGGAAGCCGCTCTAGGAAACGCTGCACGCCGTTGAACACCAGACCGGTGTAGTTCGGCCGCTCCATGCCATGCGGCCGTACGCCGTCGACGTTCTCCTTGCCCCACCAGTCGCAGGCGCGCTGGAACAGGGCGCCGCCCGGCTCGTTGAAGCACAGGAAGAACGGCTTGCCGTAGTCGCCGATGCCGGTGTGCCAGTCGATGAAGGCGACTTTCTCGGCCCCCGACAGCCTCTCGGTCACGATGGTCTCGAGGGTGCGATTGGACCATTCGCGGTCCTTTCCGCCGTACATCAGCCCATCGGCGTGCGCGTACTGACCGCGTGCCAGCGTGTCGAACAGCGTGTCGCGCCCATGCTTTTCCGTGAACGCCGCCATCGCCCGGTCGACCCGCGCATTCTCGGCGTCGGTCCAGTCGCGGATCATCAGGTCGCCGTGCAGGGTCTCGTAGTGCGGGTTCGCGGGGACAGGGCCTGCGCCGCGATCGATGAAATTGCGGTTGAGGTCGACATTGTTCTCGGTGGTGCGCGTGAAGTGCGCGAAACCGTAGGGGTTGAGGCCATGCACCAGCACCACGCCGAGATCCCCGGGCAGCCGGCCCGCGCCGCCATCCTGCAGCCAGCCGACCTGCACCGCCGAACCTGAGAATCCTTCCTGGCCGTGCGTGCCGCTGACGAACAGCGCCTGGCGCGCGGCCTTCCGGTTGCCGAGGCAGGCCACGTCGATGGCGAGCGGCTCGCCATCCGGGGTCTTCTTTTCCGGATGCACGAACGAGCTGATCTCGGCGTTGGCCGCCTTTGCCGCTTTCAGGAACTTCGCCCGCGCCGAGGTGAAACTCGACGCGTAGCACTCGTAATACTGCATGCTCCCTCCGCGCCGCCCCGGTCCAATCCCGTGCGCCGCCCATCTGTCGTCGAATGAATGCGCTCTACTGGATGAACTCTATGGTGGCGTTCATCGCCTGGCTCGCCGGCACGATGATCCGGTTGCCGTGCTGGGTGACGCCCATGATCCCGCCCGCCGCCAGGACCTTGCTCACCTTGGCCAGCGACGTCGTGCGGAAGGTGAGGCCCGCCATGTAGGCAGGCCGGCCTTCGGCATCCGGCACGGCGCGGCCGAATTCGTCCTTCAGCGCCTTCTCGGTCACGATCTCGAAGCGCGAGTTGCCGACGACCAGCGCCTTGCCGCCTTTCATGTCGTGCACCGCATCGGCACCGAACATGGTGGCGTAGAGTTGGGCGGCCTTGGCCGGATCGGGCTCGACGATGATGGCGCGATGCACCGCGACGGCGCCGTTGGCGTGGTGGCGCCACTCGTCGCGCCACACCAGGTCGCGCGTGAAGTGGTGGCAGAAATAGACGCGGCCATAGGGCACGTGGCCGGGCTTCATGCGCACGGTGCGGAAGCGCGCCTCGCCCTCCGTGGCCGCCCCGGCCGCATTGGTGTACTTGACCGGCCGCGTGAACTCGACCGGCGGGTCGAAGGGTGCGCCGGCCTTTTCGAGTTCGGCATGGGTGATGGCGGAATCCTCCGAGCCGAACACCAGGCCGTTCAGGCCGAACGGATAGTTCAGCAGGTCCATGCGGCCGCTGCTGGCGCCCTTCGGCACGGCGATCAGCTCGAGATAGTCGGTGCCGAACATGGCGAGGTGGTTCATCGAGCCGAGCGAATGGTAGCCGCGCTCGGTGAGCGTGAAGCCCAGCCGGCGATAGACGTCGGCGGCGCGATCCATGTCGTCGCGCGCATTGATGACCACGTGGTCGAGCGTTGCCGTCGGTAGTGCCATGTCGAAATTTCCTCCTGCCGCTCACGCACGGTCGCCCATCTTGGCACGCAGCGCACGTCACAATTTTTTATATTGCGCGGCGAAAGGCTGATCAGCGGAAACCCATTCCAACTTTGCGGACCGTCGGAGAATGAAACCCCAAATCCCGGGGTGGCCGCAAGAATCGCCTGCTCTGGCGCGCCTTTTGCTCCGTGTTTGGCGGCAAGACCCGTGTTTCCCGGCAAGACCCGTATCCCGCTCCGCGATCCGGCGGCGTGTTACGGATTCCGGGACAAGGCCATGGCGGCCACGGAAGGCAGACCTGCACCGCTCGTGATGACGCGGGGCCCGCCGATGCTTTACCCTCGCAAACCATGACCATGCGCCCCAACCATCCGCTCAGCCAGATCGCCAACCAGGTCATGTGGGATCGCCTGATCTCCGTCGTCGAGGAGCAGGCCCAGACCCTGGTACGCACCGCCTTCGGCACGCCGACGCGCGAGGCGGGCGATCTGTCGGCCGGCGTCTACGATACCCAGGGCCGCATGCTGGCCCAGGCGGTCACCGGCACGCCGGGCCACGTCAACTCGATGGCGGCGAGCGTCGGCCACGTCATCAACAAGATCCCGCTTGCCGAGATGAGCGAGGGTGACGTCTTCGTCCTCAACGATCCGTGGCAGGGCACCGGACACCTCAACGACATCGTCATCGTCACGCCGACCTACAGGCGCGGCAAACCCGTCGGGTTCTTTGCGGATACGCTCCATGTCGTCGATATCGGCGGCCGCGGCATCGTCGGCGCCGCCCAGCAGGTGTACGAGGAAGGCCTCTACATCCCGATCACCAAGATCATCGACAAGGGCCGGGTCAATCAGTGGCTGATGGACCTGATCGCCGCCAACGTGCGCGAGCCCATCCAGGTGATCGGCGACATCTACTCGCTGATCTCGAGCAACGAGATCGGCGGCCGCCGCCTGATCGAGATGATGGACGAGTTCGGCCTCGAACGGCTCGACGATCTCGCCAAGCACATCCTCGATCATTCGCGCTCCGCCAGCCTGCAGGCGATCTCGCGGCTGAAGCCCGGCACCTATGTCAACGAGATGACGGTCGACGGCATCAACGGCAAGCCGATGACGCTGAAGGCGAAGCTCACCGTCGGCAAGGACGGCATCGACGTCGAATACTTCGACGTGCCGCCGGCGGTCGCGCTCGGGCTCAACGTGCCGATGTGCTACACCGACGCCTACACGGCCTTCGGCATCAAGTGCATCGTGGCGCCCAAGGTGCCGAACAACTACGCCTCGCTCGCCACCATCCGCACCACCGCGCCCAAGGGCAGCATCCTCAACGTCGATCATCCCGCGCCGGTCGCCGCGCGCAGCACGATCGGCCACATGCTGCCTGACGTGATGTTCGGCTGCTTGATCCAGGCGCTGCCCGAGGGCGTGCCGGCCGAGGGCACGTCGTGCCTGTGGAACCTGCGCCTGATGGGCGGTCCGGGCCGGGTCGAGCTGACGCCGGAGCAGATGAAGACCGCAAGGGCCTACAATGCCATGTCGTTCCATTCCGGCGGCACCGGCGCCCGCCCGAAGTCGGACGGCCTCAGCGCCACGGCGTTTCCGTCGGGTGTCAAGAACGTGCCGGTCGAGATCACCGAGACCCTGGCGCCGGTCGTCATCTGGTCGAAGGAGTACCGCCAGGATTCCGGCGGCGCCGGCGAATATCGTGGCGGCCTCGGGCAGGTGATGGAGATCGGCAGCGCCGAGGATCTGCCGTTCGGCATCTCGCCGACCTTCGACCGCGTCGTCTTCCCGCCGCGCGGCCGGCTGGGCGGACATCCGGGCGCGAACGGCCGGATCGAGCTGGTCTCGGGCAAGCAGCTGCCGCCCAAGGCGCACTCGTCGGTTCCCGTCGGTGACCGGCTTCGCGTCTCGATGCCGGGCGGCGGCGGCTACGGCGACCCGATGAAGCGCAACCCGGAGAAAGTCGCCGAGGACGTCATGCTGGGCCTGGTTTCGCGCGATGCCGCCGAGAAGACCTACGGGGTGGCTCTCACCGCCGACTTCAAGGTCGACGCAGCGGCCACCGCGCGTCTGCGCACGAGGGTCGCTGCAGAGTAGCAGCGCCCTCGACGCCGCGTTTACACCTTGAGGGCCGTCGCCTCGTAGCCGAATTCCTTGTCCAGCGCGGCAATCTGACGGCGGAACTCGATGCGAAGGGCCGCCTTGGCGCTCTCGTCGAGCCATGAGCCTTCGACGGAATTGAGGCTGAACTTTCTCGCCATGTCGGGTCCCCAGCCGATCGTCTCGAACAGCGTCGTGAAGCCGTGCCCCAGGTTGGTCTGGAACATCGCCGGGTCGTCGGTATTGATCGTGACGTTCAGGCCGGCCTCGACCAGCCCCCGTATCCGCCGTGGCCGGTGGGGCCTGTTGTGGGCCAGGCTCGTCCAGGCGCACGGGGTAAAATAGAGGCCGTCCCGTCGGGCCTCGGCCAGGACGTACTCGGATGCCAGCATGTTGTAGCCATGGTCGATGCGATCGCACTTCAGGACGTCGCGGCAGATGAGGTAGTTGGTCGGCGGCGCCTCGAGCGGCGTCAGGTAGTCCTCGCAGCAATGTGCCGTGCATTTGAGGCCCGCCTTTCTGGCGAGCGCATAGGCTTCGGCATAGAGGGCGGGAGGGCCGACGCTTTCGTTGCCGTCGAGCCCGATCCCGACCACCAGCTCATGCCGGTGCGCCAGGGCGGTCTCGACGATTGCGACAGCCTGGGCGCCATTGTTGATCGACCGATCGATGCAGCAGATCAGCAGAGACGAGACGCCGAAGCTCTTGCGCGCCTGCTCGACGCCCTCGGCCATGCCGGCGACCATCGACGGATAGTCGATTCCGTTGGGGTAGAAGTAGTCGGGATTGAAGAAGAACTCGACATGGCGAAGGTTGCCGTCGCGCACGGCGTCCTCGACATACTCGTAGACGGCACGCGCGAAGTCTCCGGGGGTGCGCAGAACCGAAGCCGTGAGTCTCAGGATCTCCAGGAAGCCGTCGAAGTTCGGCCACTGGTAGAGCGTCTCGGCCGGCCGCGGCAGCGGGATGGCATAACGCTGAGCCAGCTCGGCGACCGTTTTTGCCCGCAAGGTGCCGGCAAGGTGGCAGTGCAGCTCCGCCTTTGGAATGCGGCGCAGATAGTCGTCGGAAACGCCCTTTGCCATCACTTCTTCTCGATGTTGTAGAGCAGCATCACGGGGGATTTGAGAACCCCGTTCAGGTTGTCGCGCCAGGCCGATGGCGTCGTGAACTGGGCGAGCGGCAGGTACAGCACCTGTTCGTAGGCCCTCTTCTGGATGTCGGCCGCCACGGCCTTCCGGACGGCGAGGTCGGGCGCCGTCGCGAACTTGATCTTCAACGCTTCGATGGTCGGGTCGGTCGGCCAGCCATAGGCGGAGGCTGGCGGCCCGACAGCCACGAGGAACGGATTGCTGAGCGGATCGCCCTGGTCCGGCACGGTGTTGGTCGTATGGGCAACGTTCCAGCCACCCTCCTGCACCGTCTTCGGATTGAGGCGCCGCGTGACGAAGGTCGAGAAGTCCATGGCCTGCATGTCGACCTTGAACCCGAGATCGACCAGGAGCTGCCGGGTGACGTTGCCGAGCGCAAGGATTCCCGGAGCCGTCGTGACGTGGAGCATGACGAGGGGGATCGACATGTCGACCCCGGCCTCCTTCAGCAGGGCCTTGGCCGCCGCCAGATCGTGGGGCGGGATTCCTTCCTTGCTTTCATAGGGCATGCCGCAGCCGAACATGGCCGCGCAATCCGTCGCGAACTTCGGATCGCCGGCGACCACGCCGGCATACTGCGAGCGGTCGACGGCCATCGCGATCGCGCGCCGGACCTTGGGATCGTTGAACGGCGGCTGCAGATGGTTCAGGCGCATCACGGCCTGATAGCCCAGCGCGCTCACGACCTCGGCCTTTGCGCCGGACCGTGGCGTGAACAGGGGAAGAAGGTCTGCCGGCACGCGCTCGAGATAGTCTACCTCTCCGGCAATGAGGGCATTGACCTGGGTTTGCGGGTCGGCAATGCCCATCAGCTCGACACGTTGCATCTTCGCTACCTTGCCGCCGGATGCCCAGACGGGTGGCTCGTTCCGGGGAACATAGTCGGCAAACTTCTCGAGAACGATCTTGACGCCCGGTTCGTGCAGGTCGGCTCGGAAGCGATACGGTCCCGACCCGACGATCTCCTTGACCTGTTCGGCTCCCGGCGTCGCGGCAATGCGGGCCGGCATCATGAAGGGCACGGGAGCGCCGATCTTGGCGAGACTGTTGAGCACCAGGCCGTAGGGCTCCTTCAGGACCAGCTTGATCGTCTTGTCGTCGGTGGCGTCGAGGGTCGCGATGAATCGCTGCAGCGTTTGGCCCATCGGATCTCGCGATGCCCACCGCCGGATCGATGCGACGCAGTCCGCCGCCGTCACCGGCTGGCCATCGTGCCATTTCAGCCCGGGCCGCAGGACGAAGGTGTAGGTGAGCTTGTCGTCGCTCAGCGTGTAGCGCTCGACCATCTGCGGACGCGGTTCGAACTTGTCGTCGACCGCGAACAGGGTGTCGAAGACCAGGTAGGCGAAGTCGCGGGTGGTGAACGACGTCGTGAAGTGTGGATCGAGGACGCGTGTCAGCGTCTCCGGTGCGACCCTCAGGACGGACCGATCCTGGGCGTACCCGGGACACGCCAGTGCGGTAGACATGGAGAACGCCAGGAGCGCCAGCTTGCGACGTATCATGATGCGAGTTCCCTCTCGTTCGCTTCCGGCATTGCACGCGTCGTGCCAGGACGGACGTCATTCTGTCGGCAGAAGGATGACTGACCCGACCGTCCGGTTGAAGCTGAACTTTCGGAACGCAGCATAAAGATTTTCCGTACGCTTGGTCGGAGCCGGTTCCGGCCGAGCCTCTCGAAGCAAGCAGCACCGGTGGGCGCGAATGGGATGAATTGGAACCGCGCGTCTGTGCACGAAGGTTGCGGCGGAGCAGCGCTTTCCTCCCCATTCATCTGGGGAGGTGCCCGCGTCGTCGCGGGCGGAGGGGTCATAAGCCACAAGAAGCTCATGACCCCATCGTCGCCGTAAGACGGCGACACGTCCCCATATGAATGGGGAAGAACAGCTAGCGCATCGCGAGAAACGCGCCGACCCCCATGCTGAGGCCCGTTCCGATCAGCAGCACGCAGATCAGGGCCTTGAACAGCCGCGGCGACAGCGGCAGCGGGTGCCGCACCGCGAGCCAGGTCATCAGAAAGACGACCGGCAGCGCTTCCGCCGCCAGCTGCAGGTCGAACAGCGAGATCTGGCCGGACGGCACCACGACGAGCAGGCGTAGCGTCGTGCTGAAGGCGAAGAACACCATCAGCTGCTCCCGCGCCCAGCCCAGCGGCTTGGGCTGGCGATACAGCAGATAGACCAGCGGCGGGCCGCCGGCGGAGAACATGCCGCCCAGCAGCCCGGCAAGTCCGCCGGTGAAGGCGAAGGCCCCGGGTGACGACATCGCCGGCAGCGGCTGCGCGGCGCGCCACAAGGACAGCGCGCACGCCACGATGCTGATGCCCAGCACGAGGCGAAGCAGCTGGTAGGCCGTGGCGGCGAGCCAGCCGACCAGCAGGGCGCCGGCCACCACGCCGGCCACGCTCGCGATCAGCGTCGGCACCAGCACGCGCTCGACATGCAGGGAGCCGCGCCGGTGGAGGAACATCCATGCCGTGCAGAAGCCGGTGAGCGTCGAGGCGTTCACCGCATCGGTCAGCGGCACCAGGTTGGTGGCGCCGACCAGGCCGAGCAGGATGAGCGCCAGCGCGAATCCGGTGAGGGCCTGCGCGTAGACGGCGAGGGCGACGAACGCCAGGAACGTCGCGTGGATCTCGATCTGGGCCCACAGATGCATCAGCCGACCATAAAGGCCCCGGTGCCTTCCGCGCGCCAGGAAAAGCCGGGCGCCCCGGAAAAAGTTGCCGGAACTCGACCGCCGCACGCCGTGCCGGGCGGCGGCGCCGTCCTGTCTATCCCGACACCAGCGCCGCCCACAGGGCGAAGCTCGCCGCGCCGCCCGAGTCCCGGGCGTCGGTACGGACCGCGGTGTGGACCATGACGAGTTGGCGCGTCGGCTCGACGAGGATGAGCTGGCCACGCACGCCGAACAGGCCGAAGGTCGGCTTCTGGCCCGGGATGGTCCAGGTCTGGAAGCCGTAGCCGACGGGCCGGCCGGTCTGCGACGGCGAAAAAGCCGGCTTCGTCATCGCCGCGACCCAGGTCTCGTCGATCAACTGCCGCCCGCCAGCGCGGCCGCCATTGGCCATCAGCAGGCCGAGCCGCGCATAGTCGCGCAGCACCGCGTTGAAGCCCATGTAGCCGATCTCGACGCCCGACCTGTCGGTCATCCACGTGGCATCGGCTTCCGCGCCCATCGGCTGCCAGATCCGATCCTGCAGGACAGCGATCAGCGAGCGGCCGAACAGCGCGCGCGCCACCATGGCCAGCACGTAGGTCTCCGACGAGGCGTAATACCAGCGTGCGCCGGGGGCCGCGATGCGCTCGTTGAAAGAGCGTACGGCGTCGACGCCGCCCGACGACTGCCGCCCGAAGGTCGCCGCCGAGAGCTTGGTCACGTCGTCTGTGCCGTCGTAATCCTCGCGGAACTTCACGCCGGACGACATGGAGAGCAGCGCCCGCAAGGGCGTGCGCCCGTACTCGGTGCCGGCGAGTGCTCTGGCGTATCGTTCGGCCGGATCGTCCAGGGAGGCGATCAACCGATCTCCGACGGCCAGTCCGATCAGCAGCGCGACGATCGTCTTGGCCATCGAGAACGAGGTCAGGCGCATCGTATCGCTGCGGCCGTACTGGTAGCGTTCGGCCAGGATCGTGTCGCCCTGTGCAATCAGCAGGCCCGTCGCCGGCTGGCGGTCGAGATAGCCGTCGAGGTCGTAGCGGCCGCCACCCAGCGAGGCGGGATAGGCGAAGCGGATCGCCGGCTCGCGGTCGGCACGGCGCCAGGGCGAGGCTACGGCCGCGCGGCGCGCCGTCGATACCGCGAAGATCTCGTCGAGGCGGGAGAAGGCATCGACGCCATAGGGCGGCTGCCACCAGTTTTGGGCAGTCGCGCGGGGATACTGGCCGGCGCCGTCCGCCAGGATCGGCAGGTTGGGTCCGCCGGCGCGACGGCCGATGCCGTCACGAAACTCGAACCCGTCGAGTCCCGGTTTCGAATGCGCGATCCGCGGCGCGGCAAGCGGCAGCACCAGGGAAGCTGCCGCGCCAAGCAAGGCGCGCCGGGTCGAAGGCATCGGAACGGCCTAGCGCTGGAACGTGCCGGTGAGCGTCGCGCGCTCGAGCGTGTTGAAGTGCAGGTAGAAGCCGACGACGGCGGCCGAGGTGTCGGCGTTGACCGGCAGGCTCGCTTCCTTCACCGCGAACACCGTGAACTGATAGCGATGCGGGCCGTGTCCCGGCGGCGGGGCAGGGCCACCGTAGCCCGGTGGACCGAAATCGGTGCGGGTCATCAGCGCGCCCTTGGGCAGGAGGCCCGATTTCGGATTGCCCGCGTCGAGCTTGAGCTCGGTGACGTCGGGCGGAATGTTCACCACCACCCAGTGCCAGAAGCCCGAGCCGGTTGGCGCGTCGGGATCGAAACAGTGGACGGCGAAGCTCTTGGTACCGGCCGGCGCGCCCGACCAGGAAAGCTGCGGGCTCTTGTTGCCGCCCGACGTGCCGAAGCCGTACTCGGCCGACAGCACGTGCTCCATCCCGAGCGTCGCACCTTCCTTGAAGTTCGCGCTTGTGAGCGTGAGCGCCATCTGTTTCCTCCGGTTGTTCAGGGACGGAAGATAGCCCCGCCCGGCCGTCTGGGGGAAGCCGCGGCCTACTTGCGGTTGCGCGATATCGTGATCTGGCTGGCGCGGCGGCGGCGATACCAGAAGAAGCCGCCGATCAGCACGGCCAGTACGACCAGCCACAGGATCTCGGTCGAGCCGTCGCCGTTGTCGGGCGAGAGGCCGAAGAGCTGTTCTATGAAGTCCATTGCTTTTCCCCTTTATGCAGCCGTGACGTAGCCGATGCGCGCCTTGGCGAGCGCCTTGTCGAAACGTGCGATGTCGCCCTTGACCAGGGCCTCGAACTTTTCGATCTCTCGATCGACCTTGGCCATGGTCTCGCGTGAGACCGCGAGCGTCTGGACGGTCGGCGCCGCGTCGGCGGTCGTGGTCATCTGCACCATGTCGAACAGGGTGTCGTTGAGACCGGCCGGATTGCGCAGCACGTCGCGCGCCGACTTGCGCTCGGGATCGACCATCACCTTCTCGATTGCCGAGAGCTTCTGGGTGATCGCCGCCGCCTGGCGCCTCAGCGCCGCGCCGCCCTTGCCATTGCGCTGGCCATTGCTCTGGCCGGCGCGCGCCGCCGCCTCGCCGATCTGCTTCTTCATCAGGCGCAGCCGGTTGACCGTCGCCTTGAGCTTCGAGAGCGACTCGATCAGCTGCATGTGCAGCTTGAACTGCGCCTGGTAGGCCTGGTCGGTGGTCGACAGCCGCGGATCCTTCACCAGGACGAATTCAGCCGACTGGCTCTTGCCCTCGACGGTCAGTTCGACGCTGTAGGTGCCCGGCACCACGGTCGGCCCCGGCGGATTGTCCGGATCGGGCGCCAGCGGCTTGGGCCGGGGCGGCGCCAGGCCGTAATCGAGCCGCGTCGGGCCGGGATGCTTGAGGTCCCAGACGAAACGGTTGAGGCCACGTTTCGCGGCCGGTCTGCGCGCCGGCGCGGCGTCCTTGTCGGCGCTCGAGAAGGAAACGATCTTCTTCCCGCGTCCACCGGCCTCGCGGAAGGTGAGCGTCACCGGGCCTTTCGGATCGTCCTTCAGCCAGTACCAGATCACGGCGCCGTTGGGCGGGTTCTCGCCGACATCGAGGTGCTCGCGGAACCGCGTGCCGTCCTCGCGCTCGACCATCACCGTGCTGCCGTCGATGCCGAACGCAGGCCCGTAGGCGATGCCCTGTCGCACGTTGGCGCCGGCGCTCCAGTGCAGCTTGGTGCGGATCGCGGTGCGCGGCGCGAACAGGCAGGTGCTCTTGCTACCCTTGGCTAGGCCGCGCAGCGCCGTCACGTCGTCGAGAATCCAGAAGGAGCGGCCGTGCGTGGCCGCCACCAGGTCGCTGTCCTTGAGCTTGAGATCGTAGACCGGGACGTTCGGGAAGCCGCCGCCCATGCGTTGCCAGTGCGCGCCGTCGTCGAGGCTGAAGAACACGCCGGTTTCGGTGCCGACGAACAGCAGGCCCCGGGCCGCGGGATCGGCACGCACCACGCGGCTGATCTCGTCCTTCGGCAGGTCGCCGTTGATCGTCTTCCAGCTCCGGCCACCGTCGGTGCTCTTGAACAGATAGGGCCTGTAGTCGCCCAGTTTGTAGCGAGTTGCCGCGACATACACCGTGTCGCGATCGTGTGCCGAGACCTCGACGCAGCCGACATAGGCGAGCTTGGGCATCGCCTTGGGTGTGACGTCCGTCCACTTCTTCCCGCCGTCGCGGGTGACGTGGACCAGCCCGTCATCGGTCGAGGCCCAGATCTCGCCGGCCCGGTGCGGCGATTCGACGACCGAAGCGCACGTCGCGTGGACTTCCGCGCCGGCGCTCTCGCGCGTGATGGCGCCGCCCGACGGGCCCTGGCGGCTGCGGTCGTTGAGGCTGAGATCGGGCGAGATCTTCTCCCAGCTCATGCCTTCGTCGCGCGTGCGGAACACGCAGTTGCCGCCGACATAGAGCGTCTGCGGATCGTGCGGCGAGAAGACGATCGGGTAGGTCCAGGCGAAGCGGTACTTCATGTCCCGCGGCGCGATGCCGGTGGATTCCTCGGGCCAGACATTGACCAGCTGGATCTGGCGCGTGCGGTGGTCGTAGCGCTGCAGCGCGCCCGAGCCGCCGGGGCTCGAGCCGATCGCCCCGACATAGACCACGTTGTGGTCGCGCGGGTTGACCGCGATGAAGCCCGACTCGCCGGTGCCCGGATACGAGCAGTCGGCCAGCGTGATGACGCCCCATTCCGAGGCCGACGGCACCGAGATCGAGGTGTTGTCCTGCTGCGTGCCGTAGACGCGGTAGGGGTACTGGTTGTCGACGTCGAGCCGGTAGAACTGCGCGGTCTTCTGGTTGTAGATCGTCGACCACGACGCCCCGCCGTTGAACGAGACGTGGGCGCCGCCGTCGTTGCCCTCGATCATCCGGCTGGAGTCGTTCGGGTCGATCCAGAGATCGTGATTGTCGCCGTGCCGGGTCGTCACCTCGCTGAAATTGCTGCCGCCGTCGGTCGACTTCCACATCTGCAGGTTGGTGACGTAGACGGTGTCGGCATGGCCGGTGTCGGCAAACACATGCGTGTAGTACCAGGGCCGGTGCATCAGGTCGCGATTGGCCGAGACCTGCGTCCAGCGCGCGCCGAGATCGTCCGAGCGGTAGAGTCCGGTCTTGTCGCCTTCCGCCTCGATCAGCGCCCACACCCGGCCGGCCTTCACCGGCGAGACCGCGACGCCGATCTTGCCGAGCATGCCTGACGGCAGGCCGGGGAACTTGGAAATCTCCTGCCAGGTGTCGCCGCCGTCGGTGCTGCGGAACAGGCCGCTGCCTGGCCCACCCGAGGAGATGTTCCAGAAATTGCGCCGCGCTTCCCAGATCGAGGCGAACAGGATGCGCGGGTTGGTGCGGTCCATCGACAGGTCGATCGCGCCCGCGACGTCGTTGCGGAACAGGATGCGTTCCCAGCTCTTGCCGCCGTTCCTCGAGCGGTAGACGCCGCGTTCGGCGTTCGGGCCGAAGATGTCGCCCAGCACCGCGGCATAGACCAGGTCGGGATCGTTCGGGTGCACCACGATGCGGCCGATGAACTTGCTGTTCTTCAGCCCGACATGGGTCCAGCTGCGGCCGGCATCGGTCGATTTGTAGACGCCGTCGCCGTAGGAGACGTCGAGGCGGATCGCCGTCTCGCCGGTGCCGGCATAGATCACGTTGGCATCGGACGGCGCCACCGCGATCGAACCGACCGCCGAGCTGCCCATGTAGCCGTCCGAGACGCAGCGCCAGAACACGCCGCCATCGACGGTCTTCCAGATGCCACCGGCGCAGGCGCCGAAATAGAAGGTCATGCGGTCGACCGGATCGCCCGACACGGCGACGACCCGGCCGCCGCGCGGCGGCCCGATGCAGCGCCACTTCAGGGCCTCGAAATCCGCCGCCGCCGCGCCGCCGATCTTGCCCGCCATGTTTGCCCGCCGCTCTCTATGTTGCGCGACAGCGACGGTAGGTCAGATGCGCCGCGCCACGCAACTCACAAGCCTCGCGTGGCCTCGTGCGCTTGATGATTGTTCGCAAGCGCAGACCTGATGTAGTGAAACAAGGCTCATCGATGCATCGGGAGGAAAAGAAAGATGAAGGCCTCGACACTCTGCTTCCGCGCCGCCGTCGTGCTGGTGGTGATCGGCATGTTGTGGGGATTGCAGATGGCGATTTCGGGCGATCACTCGGCGCATCCCGCGCACGCCCACCTCAACCTGCTCGGCTGGGTCTGCCTCTTTCTGTTCGGCATCTACTACCGCCTTCATCCCGCGCTCGAGGGCAACGGCTTTGCCCGCATCCAGGTCTGGCTCTGGATCGTCGGCACGGTCATCCAGGCGATCGGCGTCGGTCTGGTTCATACCGGCTCGCCCAAGGCCGAGCCCGCCGCGGCCGGTGGCTCGATCCTGGTGCTGGTCGCCATGCTGATGTTCGGCTGGCTCGTCTATCGCGAGGCCGACGGCAAGCCGGCCGCCTGAACCGCGACGGGTCACGGAGAGAACACGGCGTTTGCGCCGATTCGGGTTGGTGCGGCGACTCTTTGTATTGGCCCGGGTAGATGAAGGCCGATCTCTGCAACCACACTGCAGGGAGGGACATCCAGACCCGCCATGGACCCCGACCTGCCATGGACAAAGTCCGATTCGGAGCGCAAGTCTTGGGCAGGGACGGCCTCGCGCCATCCCTATCCTAGGCTTGCGCCCAACTACTCTCTCATCTGCGATTCAGGAGACGAACGATGGCTAGCGGAACGGTCAAATGGTTCAACGCCACCAAGGGTTACGGTTTCATCCAGCCGGATGGCGGCGGCAAGGACGTGTTCGTCCATATCAGCGCCGTCGAGCGTGCGGGCCTGCAGGGCCTGAACGAAGGACAGAAGATCACTTATGAAGTCCAGCAGGACCGCGGCAAGGACGCGGCCGTGAACCTCAAGGTCTGATCGGCCGTCATCGTCCGCGAGTCGCCGGGATGGGACCTTCCCATTCCGGGCGTCTCGTTGGACCCCGATCTCGTCGGAAATCCGCCTCGTTGAAGTTCCCGCGCAGCCTTTCCCGCGAGCGCCCCTCCGGCTAGCCCCCGCGCCACGGCCGCAGCGCCAGCGCACCGCCCAGGGTCGATCCGTAGGCCGCGAGGCCGAGTGCCGCGACGGCGAACACACCCTCCAGTCCGTACGCGCCCAGCGCCCACGGTCCGCCCACCACCCAGACCGCGGACCGCACGAAGCTCGCCAGCACCGGCACGGTCATGCGGCCCATGCCCTGGTAGGCGAAGTTGAGTGCGAGCCCCAGCGCGAACAGGCAGAAGACCAGCCCCGTCCAGCGCAGGCACGCGACGGCGGCCGCGATCACCTCGGGTTCGGCGCTGAACAGCCGCGCCCAGCTTCCCGGGACCATCGCCACGGTCCAGCCGACGATGCCGACCAGCAGGAAGGCCGCTCCGGCCGCGAGCCAGGCCGCGCGCACCGCCCGCCGCCAATCGCCCGCGCCCGCCGCGATGCCGACCAGGGTCATCGCGCCCGACCCGATGCCGAAGGCGACCGGCGCCAGCATGAACTCCAGCCGAAGCGCGATGCCCCAGCCCGCCAGCGCCGCGGTGCCGAACTGGCCGACCAGCCCGGTCGCCAGCAGCCCCGTCGCCATCGCCACGACGCTGTTCAGCGACGCCGGCAATCCGGTGCGCAGGATCTCGACATGGACCTGTGGCCTCGGCGGCAGGAACGCCGCCGACGGCATGAAGCCCAGTCGGCCGCGCCACACCGCGCGGCCCTGCAGGGCGATGCTCGCGACGTTCGACAGGATCGCCGCCAGCGGCAGGCCCGCGATGCCGAGTCCGGGGAGCGGCCCGGCGCCCAGCATCAGGGCGCCGCACACCGGCACGTAGAGCGCCGACAGCGGCAGCGAGATTCGCGCCGGCGTCACCGCGTCGCCGCCGCCGCGCAGCAT
>CAWUOG010000002.1:0-35474 GCA_963923875.1 uncultured Alphaproteobacteria bacterium | reverse complement strand
CCCTGGATGAAGGAAGGTTGATCGTGCGGAACTATCGCCACATCGAGGTCAACCCGGTCTCGGGAGCGCTCGGCGCCGAGATTGCCGGGGTCGACATGTCGAAGGAACTCGACGACGAGGTCGTATCCGAGGTTCGCCATGCTCTTCTCGATCATCTTGTGATCTTCCTGCGCGACCAGAAGGTGACTCCGGCGCAGCAGGTCGCCTTCGCCAAACGCTTCGGTCAGCCGATCGAATATCCGCAGCTGAAGGGATTGCCCGAGGCGCCGATGATCACGCCGGTGGTCAAGCTCGAGCACGAGCGCAACAATTTCGGCGGCATCTGGCACTCCGACACGACCTACCTGGAACTCCCGCCGATGGGCAGCATGCTGCTGGCGCGCGAGATCCCGCCCTATGGCGGGGACACGATGTTCGCCAACCAGTACCTCGCCTACGAGGCCCTGTCGGACGGGCTTAAGAAGGCACTCGATGGATTGATCGGCGTGAGTTCGTCATCGAAGGCCGACGTGACCAAGACGCGCGAGGACCGGATGAAGGCGGCCGGGGCCGAGCTCAAGGTACTGGCGGCGGAGCATCCGCTGGTCCGCACCCATCCCGAGACCGGACGCAAGGCGCTGTTCACGTCGGTCGCGCACACCTCGCACATCAAGGGCTGGACCGAGCAGGAAAGCCTGCCGCTGCTCGAGTTTCTGTGGGCGCACCAGGTCCGGCCGGAATTCACCTGCCGCTTCCGGTGGGAGGTGGGCTCGCTCGCCTTCTGGGACAATCGCTGCGCCATGCACAATCCGATCAACGACTATCACGGCTTCCGGCGGGTCATGCATCGCGTTACCCTGGCCGGCGACAGGCCGCGCTGATGCGTCGAACGGAGATCGGCATGGGCAGATCGGTCAAGGCATTCGCCATCGTGGTCGCATTGGCGCCGTTCGGTGCGGCAGCACAACAGGAGCCGCCGCAGGCGGCGCAACGCGGCATCGTGCGCCTCGGCGGTTCCAGCAACCTCTCGGCCGAGGATCGGGCCGCGTACTGCCTGTGGGCGGGGCAGCTCTATTCGATCGGTGCGTCGTTCTGCTCTCGCCAACAGACGATGACGACCTGCACCGAAGTCGGCACGAGCCGGCCGCCGGTGTGGGTGAACAAGGACAACGACAAGAACTGCGACCGCAATCCCTCCTGGACGCCGCAATAGGCGGCGTTCAGCGGGCCGTCGGCGAGAGCTGCAGAGTGCCGATCGCGGTGCGGGCGACTTCGGCGCGATTTCCGGCAATTTCGATGTAGCTCAGCTTTTGCCAGCGCTCGACGAAATGCCGGGCCCAGGGTGACAGCATGTTGCCCGACTGGCCCAGCGGCAGGGCGAAGCGGCTGTTGTCGAGGTCGCTGAGATCGTAGACGCCGCGAAAGGTTGCGCCGTGCACCGCATCGAAGGGACGGCCGCCCGCGAAAGCCGGGCTGGCGCGGTTGAGGGTGTTGGCGCCGCCGTCGGCCGGGAAGCGCACCGAAGCGATGTCGCGCAGCAAGGGCACCCCGTCGAACAGCGGATGGGCGAATCGCGCGAGGTGCTCGCGTCCCCATTGCCAGTTCTCGATCTGCGGGCCCTCCAGGCGCGTCAACAGGTCGAGCGCGCGTTCGAGGGCCGAGGCGATCGTATCCTCGCAGGTCTCTACAGCCTGGGTCGCCGGGTTGTCGCACCACTGTGGGCGATCACGCAGGACGCGCAGGAGGATATCGACGTTCGGCCGGTACATGTCGGCAAACAGGTCTGCGCCGACCCGGTCCGCGAACAGGCCGCGATGCAGCTCCATCAGCCATGCCGAATAGATCAGCGGTTCGGGCCGGCTCGCCAGCATGAAGCGGTTCCAGCGAGCCATCATCTCATAGACGCGCGTGGCCCGGGCGTTGCGCGCCGCGCCTTTCATCAGCACGGGCAGGGCTTCGGCGGCGTCGGGAGACAGGGTGTCGGCCTGCATGGCGATCATGCCGTAGACCGGATGGCGCTCGACTTCGCGCAGGAGCGCGTTGGCACGGCGCTGGCGATAGGGCTCGGCCCAGTCGCGAGAGATGAAATGGCGGTAGTCGTCGGGCACCAGTCGGCCGTTGGCGTTGACGATGATGCCGCTTGCCGGATTGTAGGCGCGCGGCAGGTCGTCGAACGGCACGAAGCCCGCCCAGTCGTATTCGGCGGTCCAGCCAGGCTGCGGAATCGACCCGTCTCCCTTGCGGCGGATCGGCACGCGCGCGGGCGACATCAGGCCGATATTTCCTGCGGTGTCGGCGTAGACGATGTTCTGCATTGGCGAGCCGACCTTGCGGCCGGCCGCCAGGAAGTCGTCCCAGTTCTGCGCCAGGCTGAGGCGGAGCAGCGCCTCGATCGTGGTGTCGAAACTGTCGAGCGCCGTCGCCTGCAGTGCCAGCACATGGCCCTGCGGAACCAACTCCTCGTAGCGGCGCGAGAAATCATTGATCACCACGCCATGGCGCGTCTCGCGCACCCTGATCCGGATCGGCTCGCCCCACAGGACGTTGATCGTCTCCTCGTAGACCGTGAAAGGACGCGCGCCGTCGGGCGTGATGTAGCGGTTGGGATCGGTCGTATCGACCCGTTCGATGAACAGGTCCTGGCTGTCGAGGTTGGTGGTGGTGAAGCCCCAGGCGATGGAGGCGTTGTGGCCCAGTGCCACGGTCGGCACGCCCGGCGGCGTGGCGCCGCGAATGTCGAAGCCCGGCCACACCATGCGCGCGAGATACCAGGGTCCGGGGAAACTGAGGCCGAGATGCGGATCGTTGGCGAGCAGCGGCTTGCCGGACACCGAATGGGCGCCCGACACCACCCATTCATTGGACGCCTCGCGCTTCGTGGTCGCGGCGTTCTCGGTGAAGCGGAAAAGGCGGTCGAGCTCGAGGCCGTTGAATGCCGAGCTGAGCATCGAGAGCGTAGCGTCGGCGTTTTCGCCCTCGGGTTGGGTCAGGAACTTCACGCCGTCTTCGCCGATCTTCTTCAGCAGTCGCAGGCGAAGCAGCTCGGCGCGCCAGTTGCCGTCGAGCGACAGCGCCATCAGCTTGGTCCAGACCAGCGAGTCGGCGGGCTGCCATCGATCGGGCCGGTAGCTGCCGCCCGACAGCAGCTTGACCAGGGTAAGCTCCAGTCCGAACTGCTGGTCAGGGTCGGCGAGCCAGGCGTTCACGCCGGCAGAATAGGCCTCCAGCACGGAGCGCGTGGCGGGCGACAGCGCTGCGACGCTGTCTGAGGCATGACGATAGACGCCGAGCCCTCGCATCGTGCGGTCGGTCTCGACCAGACCGCTGCCGACCAGCGCCGGCGGCACGAGTTCCGACAATCGGCCCTGTCCGAGTCGGCGCATCATTTCCATCTGCCAAAAGCGGTCCTGGGCATGGACGAAGCCAAGAGCGAAGGAAGCGTCCTCGATCGAGCCGGCGACGATGTGCGGCACGGCATTACGGTCGCGGATGATCTCGACCGGAGCCTTGAGCCCCTTGGCCTCGAGCTGGCCGGCATAGGGCGGCAGCGCGCCGCGTACCTGAAAATAGGTGCCGAGCAGGAAGACGATCAGGCCGAGCGCGACCGACGCCAGTAACGTGGCGAGGCCGGCAGCGAGCCGGACCAGGATCCGCACCGACTCAGCCGCCGACGTAAGAGAGGATGGCGGCGCGATCGGCGTCCAGGTCAGGAGCCGCGCGGCGGGTCGTCGGATCTTCGAATGCCGACATCTTCAACGGATTGCCCGCGAGCTTCAGCGTGCCGCCGCTGCCGTCCGGCACCGAGACCAGCATGTTGCGGGCGGCGACCTGGGGATGGGAGATCGCTTGCGCCACGTTGTTGATGGGCCCGCACGGAATGCCGGCCTTGCCGAGCACGGCCAGCCAGTGCGCCGTCGTGTTGTGCTTCAGCACCGATTCGATCTCCTGCCAGAGATGCTTGTAGTGCTTGAGGCGCAGTGCGTTGGTCTTGTGGTTGGGATCGCTCGCCCAGTCGGGGCGTCCCAGGGCATCGCACATCTTGATGAATAGGCTGTCGTTGCCGGCGGCGATAATGATCGACCCGTCGGAAGTCGCGAAGGCCTGGAAGGGCGTGATGGTCGGGTGGCGCGCGCCGAGCGGGCCGGGGACCTCGCCCTCGACCGTATAGCGCATGATGGCGTTCTCCATCAGCGCCAACTGGCAATCGAACATCGCGATGTCGACCTTGGTGGACTCGCCGGTCTTCATGCGATGGATCAGTGCGGCGTTGACCGCGACCGCGGTATAGAGTCCGGCGCCGATGTCGCCGATCGACATGCCGACGCGGGAGGGGGGCTGCCCCTCGTTGCCGGTAATGCTCATGATGCCGCCCATGCCCTGCATGACCATGTCGTAGGCCGGGTCCTTGGAATTCGGGCCGGTGTGGCCGAAGCCCGAGGCCGAGGCGTAGATCAGCTTGGGAAACTTGGGATGGAGCTGTTCCCAGCCGAAGCCCAGCTTCTCCATCGTGCCGGGCCGGAAGTTCTCGACCACGACGTCGGCCTTGGCGAGCAGTTGCTCGAAGATCTTGCGGTCGGCGTCGCTCTTGAGGTCGAGTGCGATCGATTCCTTGCCGCGATTGACCGAGGCGAAATAGGTCGACTTGCCGTTGACGAAGGGGCCATAGGCGCGGGCATCGTCGCCGCCTTTGGGCGGTTCGACCTTGATCACCCGGGCGCCCATTTCCGCCATCAGGAAAGTGCAATAAGGGCCCGCCAGGATGCGCGAGAGGTCGACGACGACGATGCCCTCGAGGGGGCCTTTGGATTTCTTGGTCATGCCCGGTTCTTAGCCAGTGGTCCGCCGCGAATCCAGCCAGACATTTGCCGCGGCAGCGCCTATCACGATTGCGCCCCCGGCAAGGGTCAGGTCGCTCGGTTTCTCGCCGTCGATCGCCCAAACCCAGATCGGGCCGAGCACCAGCTCGAGAAGGCCGAGCAGGGCGGCTCGGCCGGCCGGAATGCGCTTCAGGCTCGCCATGTAGAGAAGCAGGCCGCCTGCCAGCTGACCCGGCCCGAGCAGGATCAGCCACGGCAGCTGGTCGCCGGTCAGCCGGCCGGGCTCGGCGAACGGCAAAGCGACGGCGGCCGAAATCGCTCCGGCCAGGGCCAGGGCCGGCGTCATGCCGACATCGCGGCGATGGCGCACGATTACGTAGTTTGCACTCATGCAGAGCACGACGATGAAAGCGACGGCCATGCCGGCCACCGCACCGCCCTGCAGGGAGCCGGAAACCGAGAGGCCAAGCCCCACGACCGCCGCCGCCATGGCGAAGAAGGTATGACGGTGCAGCGGCTCGGCAAGTGTCGCCCGTGCCAGGAGCGCGGTGATGAACGGTGTCGCGCCGAACACGATCAGCACGTTCGCGACCGGGGCCAGGCCGAGGGCGAGAATGAAAGCGACGAAACTGCCCGACAGGGCCAGCGCACTGTAGAGGAGCGTCGGTCCGGCGTTTCGGACGTCCTGCCACATGGCGCGCCGCTGCCAGACCAGCAGTGGCGCAATGGCGGCGATCAGCAGGACCGACCGCCAGAAGGAGACATCCCAGGCCGGCAGATCGATGCGACGGACAATGACGCCGGCGGTGCTGAAAAAGCCCGCCGCCGCGACCGCGTAGAAAACGCCGAGGGCCGGGCCGGTCGAGGAGGGACTTGGCGTTGCCATTGCGATGCCGGCCGTCAATAAGTGCAGACCATGCCGCCGTCCACCGATTCCCTCGGTCTGCCGCCGTTCGAGCCGCGCTTCCCGTGGTGGAATGGCGATCTGCAGACCCTGGCCAATCGGTTCCGGCGACCGCCGAGTCTTTCGCCTCATCGCAGCGAGCGCCTGCCGCTCAAGCTGGACGATGGTGACACGTTGCTGGCGTCGCTCGACCTGCCGGAGAAGCCCGTGCCGCGCCGGCCTCTGGTCGTACTCGTTCATGGGCTGACGGGCAGTGAAGACAGCCACTACATGTTGAGCCAGGCCCGGCTGCTGCTCGATCAGGGATTTCACGTGGTGCGCCTCAATCTGCGCGGTGCCGGTCCTTCGCGCGCCACCTGCGGCGGCCAGTACTACGCCGGGCGCAGCCAGGATTTTCGCGCCGCGCTACGGCTGATACCCGCGGAACTCAAGAAGTCCGGCGTGGCGGCGGTCGGCTATTCACTGGGTGGAGCGATGCTCCTGAAATATCTCGGCGAGGAAGGGACGGCGGCGCCGTTGGTTGCCGCCGCCAGCATTTCGGCGCCGATCGATCTGTCGGCGGTGTGCAGCAACATGCTGCGGCCGCGCAATTCAGTCTATCACTTCTACCTGCTGCGGCAGATGAAGCGCGAAGCCACAGCCGAGGGCGCGGCGCTGACGCGCGAGGAACGTTCGGCGATTCTGAATGCGATGACGATCTGGGACTACGACGAGGTCTTCATCGCGCCGCGCCACCGGTTCGCCGGGGCAGAAGACTATTATGAGCGCTGTAAGCCGCTGCGCTTCATGACGGGTATCCGTGTCCCTACCCTGATCCTGGCGAGCCGCGACGACCCCTGGATTCCAGGCGACCTCTATGGCCGGTACGGATGGTGGAAAAACTTGGCGTTGAAACCGATCCTGCTGGAAAGCGGCGGCCATGTCGGATTCCACGGCAAGGATAGCGATCAGCCGTGGACCGATCGGGCGGTGGCGCGCTTCCTCGCCGGCTAGATAAGCGCAATCGGCCGGGGCGGCGGGCCGTTGCGCAGCAGATCTTTCAGGCGCTCGCCGAGATCGATCGGCTCGAAGCGCTCGCCCGAAGCGGCAATCTCGTCGGCACTCCACCAGCGATGGCCGAGGGTCCAGCTGCGCTCCTTTTCGTCGAGGCCCGAAGTATCGATTTCGGTGCGGTCTGTGCGGGCAAGGAAGAAGCGCTCCTTGTGCAGGCGATCGTTGCCGCGCCATTTCATGTGGCGCTCGCGCGACCACACCCAGCGGGCTTCGCCCGTGACGATCAGCCCGGTTTCCTCTCGCGCCTCACGGATGGCTGCCTCGGCGAAGTCCTCGCCGGCGTCGACCATGCCGCCGATCATCACCCAGAACGGATCGAAGTGTGGCTTGGCCGGATCGTAGACGGCCGGGTCGTGAACGTTGAACAGGAAGAGCCGGTCCTGCGGATCGAGCAGGATGAGCCGCGCCGACGGCCGCTCGATCATCGACAGGTCACTTGGCCCTGAGAAGCTTCGCTGCGTCGACCGCGCCGTAGGTCAGGATGCCGTCGCACCCTGCGCGCTTGAAGCTGGTCAAGGCTTCGATCAGCACCTTGTTCCAATCGAGCCAGCCGCGCTCGGCTGCTCCCTTCAACATCGCATACTCGCCGCTCACCTGATAGGCATAGGTCGGCACGCCGAACGAGTCCTTCACGCGACGCACGATGTCGAGATAGGGCAGGCCGGGCTTGACCATCACCATGTCCGCGCCCTCCTCGATGTCGAAGCCCACTTCGCGCAGGGCTTCGTCGGAGTTGGCGTAGTCCATCTGGTAGGTCTTCTTGTCGCCCTTGAGCGCGCCCGAGCTGCCGATGGCATCGCGGAACGGATTGTAGAAGGCGGACGCGTACTTGGCCGCGTAGGACATGATCTGTTCGTGCTGGTAGCCCTTCGCGTCGAGCGCCTTGCGGATCGCGCCGATGCGGCCGTCCATCATGTCGGACGGCGCCTGGATGTCCGCGCCGGCTTCGGTCTGCACAATCGCCTGCTTGACCAGGGCCTCGACCGATTCGTCGTTCAGGATGCGGCCATCCCTGACGATACCGTCATGGCCGTCCGAGTTGAAAGGATCGAGCGCCACGTCGGTCATGATGCCGATGTCGGGGACGGCCTTCTTCACGGCTGTCGTGGCGCGGCAGACCAGATTGCCCGGGTTGTACGCCTCGCGCGCATCGGGCGTCTTGGCCTTCGGATCGGTCTCCGGAAAGATCGCGATGGCGGGAATGCCGAGGTCTCGCGCCTGTTTTGCGGCCTCGACGAAAAGATCGACGGAGAGGCGGTCGACGCCTGGCATGGACGCCACGGGCGTGCGGGTATTGGTGCCTTCCTGGACGAACACCGGCCAGATCAGGTCGTCGACTGAGAGCTTGTGCTCGGCGACGAGCCGGCGCGACCAGTCGCTTTGCCGGTTGCGCCGCAGTCGGGTCGAGGGATAGCGGCCGAGGGTCGAAAAGCGCTTTGCCATGGGCCGGAGTTATACCCGCTCAGGAGACGGGAAGGCGACGGCGATAATAGGCGTTGGGCCGCATGCCGGTGGCCATATAGCCGCAGAAGCCCGCAACCATCGAGATCTCGGCGACGATTGCCGTGGCATAGGGCCAGGTCAGCACCAGCGCATCGAGGATAGACGTCTGTTCCGCCGCGGCGATCGCCGGCGCCTGGCCGATCCAGCTCACCAGTGCCCGCAGCAGAACCCAGGCGATCAGTCCGGCGCTGGCGACGATCGGCGTCGCGCCGAGCCGCAGCACCGTCATGATGAGGAATACCCAGGCCCAGGCCACGAAGAACACGACCGGGAACATGTAGACCTTGCCCAGACGGGCCGGGCCGTCGAGCCAACTCAGCGCGTTGAAGGGATTGGCGTGTATGCCGCCCGTCGACAGGACGACGAAGGCGAAGCCGACACCGGCGGTTGGTACGATGGCCACGATCGCACAGGCGATCGCCATCCAACGCAGGGCTCCCGCAAGCCGTGCCTCGGGCAGGGTTGCGTATTCGGTCTCGGTCATGTCGCGCCAGTACATGGGATCATACTAGCCCACGAGGTTGACCCAAGGGGACCCCCCTTTATGATCCGCCGCCTATGCAATTCTCACTGACTGAAGATCAGCAGGCCTTCCGCGATACCGCGCGCCAATTCGCGACGGAGCGGATGTTGCCGCAAGCCGCGCGCTGGGACTCAGAGAAGATTTTTCCGGTCGATGAACTGCGCGAGGCGGCGGCCTTGGGGTTCGGCGGGATCTATGTGAAGGACGATGTCGGCGGCAGCGGCCTGTCGCGCTTCGATGCGGCGCTGATTATGGAGGAGCTGGCGGCTGCCTGTCCGAGCACGGCGGCCTACATCTCGATCCACAATATGGCCGCCTGGATGATCGATGCCTTTGGCGACGACGACCAGCGCCGGCGCTTTCTGCCCAAGCTCTGTTCCATGGAGCATTTTGCGAGCTATTGCCTGACCGAGCCCGGTGCCGGATCTGATGCCGCGGCGCTGGCGACCCGGGCCGAACTCCGCGGTGATCACTACGTGGTGAACGGCACCAAGGCCTTCATCTCCGGTGGCGGCCGCAGCGACATCTATGTCGTGATGCTGCGCACCGGCGGGCCAGGCGCGGGCGGTGTTTCGACCCTGGTCATCGAGAACGGCACACCCGGCCTGTCGTTCGGCAAACAGGAGCGGAAGCTGGGATGGAACAGCCAGCCCACGGCGGCGGTGATCTTCGAGAACTGCAAGGTGCCGGTCGCCAACCGCCTGGGCCCCGAGGGACATGGCTTCAAGATCGCGATGATGGGGCTCGACGGCGGGCGCATCAATATCGGCGCGTGCTCGCTTGGGGGTGCGCGGGCCTGCCTGGAGACGGCGTCGCGCTATGTCGTCGAGCGCAAGCAATTCGGCCAGCCGCTCGCCGATTTCCAGGCGACGCAGTTCAAGCTCGCCGACATGGCGACCGAACTCGAGGCGGCGCGGCTGCTGATCTGGCGGGCGGCAAGCCTGGTCGACGCCAAGGCGCCGGAAGCCACGCAGGCCGCCGCGATGGGCAAGCGCTTCGCCACCGATGCCGGCTTCCGCATCGTCAACGAGGCGCTGCAATTGCATGGCGGCTACGGCTACTTGAAGGACTTCCCGATCGAGCGCTATCTGCGCGACCTGCGCGTGCATCAGATTCTCGAAGGTACCAACGAGATCATGCGTGTGATCATCTCCCGGCGTCTGTTGATGGGACAGTGAGTGAATGTCTGATTCGGAAATTCTGTTCGAAGTGAAAAGCGGGTTGGGGGTGATCACGCTCAATCGTCCCAAGGCCCTGAACGCGATCACGCTCGGCATGATCCGGGAGATGGAAAAGGTCGTCCCGGGTTGGGAGAGCGATCCGGCGATCAAGGCGGTGATCCTGCGCGGCGCCGGCGACCGTGCCTTCTGTGCCGGCGGCGACGTCGCGGGTCTCTATCGCGAGATGCGAGACGACCCCCAGGGCACCCTGCGGCGCGACTTCTTCTACGAAGAGTACATCGTCAACCGGCGCATTTACCGCTACGCCAAGCCGTGGATCTCGCTGATCGACGGCATCGACATGGGCGGCGGTGTCGGCTTCTCGGTGCATGGCTCGCACTCGGTGGCGAGCGAAAAGTTCCTGTTCGCGATGCCGGAGACCACGATCGGACTGTTTCCGGACGTGGGCGGCGGCTACTTCCTGACCCGGCTGCCGGGCGCGCTCGGCACCTTCCTCGCGCTGACCAGCCACCGGCTGAAGGCTGCCGATGCGCTGTGGGCCGGCATCGTCGATGCCTACGTCCCGAGCGCGAAGATCAACGCGTTGCAGGATGCGCTCGGTGCTGCAGATCTCTCGGGGCCGGATTCTCATCGCAAGGTCGACAAGGTGATCGCCGGGTTCGCCGAAGATGCCGGCATGCCGTCCCTGCCGGCCATGATGAGAGATATCGACAGGTGTTTCTCGGCCGAGACGCTTCAGGAGATCGAGGCCAACCTGGAGAAACTCGGCGGCGAATGGGCGGCCAAGCAGCTTGCGGCGCTGCGCAAACTCTCGCCGCTGTCGATGGCGATCACGCTCGAGCAGATGAAGCGCTGTGCCAACCGGTCGTTCGAGGACACGATGACCATCGAGTACCGCATGTCGCAGGAATGCATGCGGCCGGACCACGACTTCTTCGAGGGCGTGCGCGCCCTGCTGATCGACAAGGACCAGAAGCCGAAATGGAACCCGCCGAGTATCGACGGCGTGACGCGGCAGATGGTCGAAGCGCATTTCAGGCCGCTGAAGAACGACCTGTTCTTCGACTGAGCGGCGGAAGAGGGAGGAAACCATGGCGAAGATCGCCTTCATCGGACTCGGCAACATGGGCGGCCCGATGGCTGCCAATCTCTGCAAGGCGCAGCACCACGTGATGGCGTTCGACCTGTCCGACGGAGCCGTCGCGCAGGCCGTCGAGAAGGGCGCGCACAAGGCGGCCAGCGCCGCGGCGGCCGTCAAGGACGCCGAGATCGTCGTCACCATGTTGCCGGCGGGCAAGCACGTGCGAGAAGTCTACGAGAAAGACGTGCTGCCCAACGTCGCCAAGGGCGCACTGCTGATCGACTGCTCGACCATCGACGTCGAGAGTGCACGGCACGTCGCGACGGCTGCGAAGAAGGCCGGCGTGGAAATGATCGATGCGCCGGTGTCCGGTGGCGTCGGCGGCGCCACGGCGGGCACGCTCACCTTCATGGTCGGCGGACCGGAGGCGGCGTTCGCCAAGGCAAAGCCGATCCTCGAGAAGATGGGCAAGAACATCGTCCATGCCGGCGAGAGCGGTAACGGGCAGGCCGCCAAAATCTGCAACAACATGATTCTCGGCATTTCGATGATCGCGGTCAGCGAGGGCTTCATGCTCGGAAAGCGGCTGGGGCTCGACGCCCAGAAGCTTTTCAACGTGGTCTCGACCGCCTCGGGATCTTGCTGGTCGCTGGTCAACTACTGTCCGGTGCCCGGTCCGGTGCCGACATCGCCCGCAAATCGCGACTACCAGGCGGGCTTCACCGCGGCGATGATGCTGAAGGACCTGCTGCTCGCACAACAAGCCTCGGCCTCGGCCGGCGCGGCGACGCCGCTCGGTGCGGAAGCGGCGCAGTTGTTCAGCCTGTTCGTGAACAGCGGCAATTCCGCGAAGGACTTCTCCGGCATCATCAAGATGCTGGATGGAAAATGATCACGCTATACGACCTCGTTTTTGCCGAAGATCGCCGGCCAAGCCCGTTCTGCTGGCGCGCCAAGCTGGCGCTCAAGCACAAGGGTCTCAAGTGGCGGGACGAGCCGTGCGGCTTCATCGAGAAGGAGAAGATCGCTTTCGCGCAGTCGCAGACCTTTCCGGTCATTCATGACGGTACGAACGTCGTGAAGGACAGCTGGGCAATCGCGAGCTACCTGGACCGGGCCTATCCCGACAAACCGCTGATGCCTGATCCGGCCTACGCACGCTTCGTCAATGGCTGGGCCGATACAGCCGTAAATCCGGCGATTTTTCCGATCGTTGTGGCCGATCTGGTCGATCGGGTGCGGTCTCAGGACCGCGAGTACATCGTCGAATCGCGCGGCAAACGCCTGGGCACCACAGACTTCGGCTCTTTCCAGGCGAAGGCTCGGGAGAAAGGCATCACGACCTTCCGGGCGACGCTCGAGCCGGCGCGCCGTGTTCTGAAGGATCAGCCATTTCTCTCGGGTGAGGCGCCAGCCTATCCCGACTACATACTTCTCGGTTCTCTGATGTGGCCGCGGACGATCAGTCCGCTGGCACTGTTCGAAGCCGATGATCCGGTCCACGCCTGGCGAGACCGCATGCTCGGCCTGTTTGACGGCTATGCCGGCAAGGCGCCGGTCGCGGCGTGAAGTACGACGCCGTCGTCTTCGACCTGCTGACGGCGCTGATCGACTCCTGGAGTTTGTGGAACAGCGTCGCAGGCTCCCCCGAGGCCGGCATGGTCTGGCGGCGGCGTTACCTGGAGATCACCTACGGCTGCGGTGCTTACCGGCCTTATGAGACCCTGGTGCGTGAAGCTGCGCATGATGTCGGCATGCCTGAGCGGCTGGGGGAGGAACTTGAACGGCGCTGGCAGGAATTGACGCCGTGGCCTGAGGCGGCACCGGTCCTGAAGCGGGTCCCGGTGCCGCTCGCGGTCGCCACCAATTGCTCGATACGGCTTGGCCGGCAGGCGGCCGACCGGGTGGGCGTGCCGTTCGCGATCGTCGAGACTGCCGAGAGCGTCGGTTTCTACAAGCCCCGTCCCGAAACCTATCGCGCAGTCCTCGAGCGCCTCGGCACGGCGCCGGAGCGGACCTTGTTCGTGGCCGGTTCCGCCTCGGACGTTCCCGGTGCCAAGGGCGTGGGCATGCCGGTCTATTGGCACAATCGCATCGGCCTTCCGCCACGTGATGACGCTAGTCCGGACTTCCTCGAAAAGAGCCTCGAACCGCTGTCAGGGCTGTTTTAGGGTTCGGCCATGTCATTCGATCCCAAGGAACATCGTTTCGGCCCGACCCATTGGTTCGAGGATCTCAAGATTGGTCAGAAGTTCTATATCAACTCTCGGACTCAGACCGAATCGATGTTCGCCGCCTTCCAGTTGGCCAGCGGCGACAACCATCCGATCCACTACGACAGGGAATACTGCAAGGCGCACGGCCATCGCGACATGCTTGCGCACGGTCTGCAGGTCGCGATCCAGGGAGCGGCCGGGGCCGGCATTTTCCCGCACGTCATCGGAGATGCGCTGGTAGGATTCCTCGAACAGTCGTCCCGGTTCCTGAAGCCGGTCTATTGCGGCGATACGCTTTATCCGATGCTCGAGGTGAGCGATCTGAAAC
Organism: uncultured Alphaproteobacteria bacterium; assembly: GCA_963923875.1. GTDB lineage: Bacteria > Pseudomonadota > Alphaproteobacteria > Reyranellales > Reyranellaceae > Reyranella. Next base: position 21,889 of record CAWUOG010000002.1, on the reverse strand, counting down.
CCGGCCGCACGACCGGGGTCGTGAGCATGAAGCTCACCATCCATAACCAGAGCGGCGAACTGGTGTGCGACGGCGAACACAAGTACCTTGTCAAAAAGCGTCCCTAGGCAACGACGGAAGGAAGCGCCCATGCTGGGAGTCATCGCCAAACTGACCATCAAGCCCGGCAGCAACGCCGACTTCGAAGCGACGATGAAGGCCCTGCAGGCCAAGGTCCGCGCCGACGAACCGGGCAACAAGCTCTACGCGCTGCACAAGACGGCCGACCCCAACGTTTATGTCATGTTGGAGCGCTATGACGACCAGGCGGCACTGGAAGCACACCGGGCAGCGCCGCACTTCAAGGAACTCGGCCGCAAGCTCGGCGACTATCTCGCTGGCCGGCCGGATGTGCAGGTGATGCAGGAAGTGTGACGCGGGATCATGGACGGAGTCGTTCACCGCCATACCAAGCCGGGCACCTCGCCGGGCACACTGGCTGGCCGGGCGCCCGTGCCGGACGAGGCGCTCGACTTCACCCTGGTCGAATACACGCCCGAGGAATGCCAGGTTCTGCATGGCGTCGAAGTCGATGAATGTCGATTCCACCTCGGTACCCCGGGCCGGACCTGGATCGACGTCGCGGGGCGCGCCAGCTCGGAGATGCTGCGCGACCTCGGCATGGCCTTCAATCTGCATCCGCTCGCGCTCGAGGACGTCTTTCACGCCCATCAGCGCAGCAAGCTCGACCTCTATGAGGGGCAGGGCTTCATCGTGCTCAGCGATCCTGCCTACGAGGACGGAGAACTGAAGCAGCGTCAGGTCAGCATCTTCTTCGGCGAGAACTACGTCATCTCTTTCCACGATCACAAAACCGACATCTTCAAGCCGGTGCGCGACAGAGTGCAGACCGCAGGCTCGCGATTGCGCATGTTCGGGATCGACTATCTCGTCTATGCGCTGATCGATCTGGTCGTCGACCGCAAGTTTCCGATCATCGAGGCGCTGGCCGCCCACCTGGAGGCACTGGAAGACGAAGCGCTGGGCGATGCGACCGGCGAAACGCTGGCGCACATTCATCAGGCGCGGCGCGCGCTGGTCACTTTCCATCGCCTCGAATGGGCCGAACGCGAGACCGTGCTTTCGGTGATGCGGCCGGAAACGCCGTTCATCATGCCCGAGACGCGAACCTATCTTCGCGATTGCTTCGATCACACCGTGGCCGTGCTCGACCTGGTCGAGAGCTACCGCGAAATGACCAACGGCCTGATGGAAGTCTACCTGATGCAGTCGTCCAACCGGATGTCGGAAGTCATGAAGACGATGGCGATCATCACCGTCTTCTTCATGCCGCTCAGCTTCCTGGCCGGCATCTACGGCATGAATTTCGAGCGCGACGTCGGCAACATGCCGGAACTCGGATGGAAGTACGGCTACGCCTTTTTCTGGGTGACCGTCGTGGTCATCGTCGTCGGCCTGTTCTGGTGGCTGAAACGAAAACGATGGATCTGACCATATGAGCGCCGCTCACCGGATCTTCGGCTCGGAGCTCTCGCCCTATTCGGTGAAGGTCCGGTCCTACTTCCGTTACAAAAACCTGCCTCACGAGTGGCTGCTGCGCTCTCCCGCCAACCAGGGCGAGTTCCAGAAATACGCCAAGCTGCCGCTGGTTCCGCTCGTGGTGACGCCTGAAGGCGAGGGGGTGCAGGATTCCACGCCGATTCTCGAACGCTTCGAGAAGGCTCATCCCGAGCCGTCGATCGTGCCCGCCGACCCGGCGCTCGCCTTCATTTCGGCCCTGCTGGAAGAGTATGGCGACGAGTGGGGCAACAAGTGGATGTTCCACTATCGCTGGTCCTATCAGCCCGATGTCTGGTCGACCGCCGAGCGCATCGGCGTCCAGATGATGGGCACGCAGGGCCCGCTCGCGGTGGCGCAGGCACGCCAGGCCGTCGCCGAGCGCATGACGGCGCGCATTGGCTTCGTTGGGTCAAACGAGAAGACACGACCCGTCATCGAAGCCTCTTTCAAGCGTGCTCTGGCTCTGCTCGATGGACATCTTGCCTCGCGGCCGTATCTGCTGGGCGGCAGGCCGGCGATGGCGGACTTCGGACTCTGGGGCCAACTCTACGAAGCCGCGACCGATCCCACGCCTGGCGCGATCATGCGAGCTTCAGCGCCGAACGTGATGGCGTGGGTGCAGCGCATGTTGGCTCCCAAGGACGCGGGGCCATTCGAGAGGTTCGAGATCCTGTCGGCCAGCCTGATGCCGCTGTTGACGGACGAGGTGGGCGCCTTCTTCCTGCCGTGGTCGGCGGCCAATGCGGCGGCGATTTCAGGCGACAGCAAGACGTTCGACGTCACGCTTGCCGGAAATGCATGGTCGCAGGAACCGCAGAAGTATCATGCGCGCTCGCTGGCCGAGATCCGTCGCAAGTATCACCTGGTCCGAGGCAACGCGTCCCTCGACGATGTGCTGAGCAGGTCGGATTGCCTGCGTTGGCTGGCCTCCTGAGCCAAGCTCAACGCGGCTGATAGCGCGGTCTCGGTTTGCTCTGCATCAGGGCCGCGACATCCCACGACTCCTGCAAGGAGAGCACCGGGTGCGCGGAATCGATGCCGCGGGGCATGTTGTGCTGGATGAAGCGGACGGCGCGGTCGGAGCGGTCCATGCCGGCGCCGTCATTGAAGGAGTCTGGCCCCCAGAGCGGCGGGAAGCGATAGCCGCGCCCGTCTCCTGCAGTCCCCCAGCGTGCACCGAGCCCATCTGCCTGGTGACAGGCCGTGCAGTTCTTCTCGAACACCGTGATGCCGCGCCCCGCATCAGGCGGCAAGGATGCGGCAGGGGCGGCGGTCGCGGGTTCGGCCTGAGGTTCATTAATGAAGCGCAGATAGGCGAGGAAGGACTGCATCTCGCTCGAAGTTTCCGGCAGGGCGCGGCCGTTCAACGAACGCGTCATGCATTCGTCGATGCGCTCGATCAGCGAGATCGTCTTGCCGCTACGGCTGGAGAACTTCGGATAGGTGCGGACGATGCCGACCAGTGGCATTGCCGTTCGATTGGTGCCGGCGTCGAGATGGCAATTTTGGCAGGCGAGGCTGTTGCCGGCGTAGCGTTTCGTGGGGTCGGCGACTTCAGGGCGATGAAGGCGAAGGTGCGGGTCACCAGTTGATGCCCTCGCGCGACCAGCACGCCATCCGGCATGGCCGGCGTGGCGAAGCTAAACCCGTCGCCTCGGTAATCCGGCCATGCTGCAGGCGGCGCGGCGGGGCTGGATTTGCCTGGCGAGGCTGCGAGGGCCAACCCTGCTCTGTGGGTCAGCGCCACCACCGCGGCAACCACGAGGCAAAGGCCGAGTATCGCCCCGGGGCGAGGATCTTGGCGTTCATCGCAGCGAAGAGCCTATCAGCGTCAGGCCCGACACGCCCAGCATGGCGATGACGATCCGGCGGAACTGCAGGTCGTCGACCCGTCCATAGAGCAGCAGGCCGATCCGAGTTCCGACGAGGGAGATCGGCAGCGCGATCGCCGCCCACAAGAGCCAGCGGGTGTCGAGCAGGCCGCTCAGGGCCGCCGAGATCAGCGCGAGCAACAGGATGGCCATGTTGTAGGGTTGATTGACGCCGCGCTGTTCGCTTCGCGACCAGTTACGCAATTGTACCCAGGTGACGGGGATCGGACCGGAGAGGCTGGCCATGCCACCCAGCACGCCGCCGGCAAAGCCCGCGGCGCTGTCGGCAATCCGGCCGCCCCACAACGCCACGACAGGCGGTCGGGGGAGCAGCAGGTTCCAGCCGACGTAGGCGACCAGAAGGCAGCCGACGCCGAGCTTCAGGGGATCTGGCCGCAGATGCTGCAGCAGGATCGTGCCGAGCGGCACGCCGATCATGCCGGCGACGAGGAAGGGCCATAGTCTGGGCCATCGGATGCCGTGCCAGATCTGAGGCAGCGCCTGCAGATGGCCTCCAACCGCGCACAGGCAAACCAGGGGCGCCGCAAAGGTGGGGGGCATGGCGTAGAGCCAGAAGCTCATGGCCACCAGGGCGTAGCCGGTACCGGTCAGGCCATTGACGAAGCCCGCGATCAAGGCCCCGACGACGACCAGTGCGATGTCGCCGGCCGGCGGCCAGATCACGTCTTGAAATCCTGCCGATCAGCCTTGCAGGTCACGCCCCCGAGGAGAAGGCCTGAATGCCGGTCATGGCGCGGCCGAGGATCAACGCATGGACGTCGTGCGTGCCCTCGTAGGTGTTCACCGCCTCGAGGTTCATGACGTGGCGGATCACGTGGTACTCGTCCGAGACGCCGTTGCCGCCATGCATGTCGCGGGCGACGCGGGCGATGTCGAGCGCCTTGCCGCAGTTGTTGCGCTTGATCAGCGAGATCATCTCCGGCTGCGCCTTGCCTTCGTCCTTGAGGCGGCCGACGCGCAGGCAGGCCTGCAGGCCCATCGCGATCTCGGTCTGCATGTCGGCGAGCTTCTTCTGGATCAGCTGGTTGGCGGCGAGGGGCCGGCCGAACTGCTTGCGCTCGAGCGTGTAGTTTCGCGCCTGCTTCCAGCAGAATTCTGCGGCGCCCATGGCGCCCCAGGCGATGCCGTAGCGCGCGTTGTTGAGACAGCCAAAGGGGCCGCCGAGGCCGGCGACGTTGGGCAGCATGTTTTCGACGGGCACCATGACCTCGTCCATCATGATGGCGCCGGTAACCGAGGCGCGCAGGCTGAACTTGCCCTCGATCTTGGGCGTCTCCAGGCCCTTCATGCCGCGCTCGAGGATGAAGCCGCGGATCGCACCGCCATCGAGCTTGGCCCACACGACCATGACGTCGGCGATCGGCGAGTTGGTGATCCACATCTTGGAGCCGGAGACCTTGAAGCCTCCCGGCACCGTGACGGCACGGGTCTTCATGCCGCCCGGGTCCGAGCCATGGTCGGGCTCCGTCAGGCCGAAACAGCCGACCCACTCGCCGCTCGCGAGCTTGGGCAGGTACTTCATGCGCTGCTCTTCGGTGCCGTAGGCATAGATCGGGTGCATGACCAGCGAGGACTGCACGCTCATCGCCGAGCGATAGCCGGAGTCGACGCGCTCGACCTCGCGCGCCACCAGGCCGTAGGTCGTGTAGTTGGCGCCGGCGCAGCCGTACTTCTCGGGAAGCGTCGAGCCGAGCAGGCCGAGCGCGCCCATCTCGTTCATGATCTCGCGGTGGAACTTCTCGTGCCGGTTGGCTTCGAGCACGCGGCTCATCAGCTTGTCCTGGCAGTAGTCCCGGGCGGCGTCGCGGATCGCGGCCTCTTCTTCGGTGAGCTGGTCGTCGAGGAAGAAGGGGTCCTCCCAGTCGAACGGCTTGGCGTCGGCCTTGGTGCCCTTGGCGGCGCTCTTCATCGGGGTGGCTGCGACTGACATGGATCCTCCGGAATTCTCCGGGGGTCTTAACAAGAAGAGCCCGCTACGCCAACCGTTCAGGCCAGCCCGGAGGCGTCGGTACGGCCGGTCAGGCGGCGGAATATTTCGAGGTTCAAACGACCGAACGTCTCGGAGGCGCGCATTTCCACCGTGCGGGGGCGCGGCAGGTCGATCCTGAGGTCGGCGGCGATGCGGCCGGGGCGGGGGGACATCACCACGACCCGGTCGGAGAGGAACACCGCCTCGGGGATCGAGTGCGTGACGAACAGCACGGTCTTGCGCGATGCGCCGGGTCCGCCGCCCGCGTCGCCCCATATGCGCAGCAGTTCGAGCGCCATGTCGTCGCGCGTCATGGCGTCGAGCGCGCCGAACGGCTCGTCCATCAACAGCAGCGGCGGGTCCATGAGCAAGGCACGGCAGAGGGCGGCACGCTGCTGCATACCGCCCGACAGTTCGCGCGGCAGCTTGGTCTCGAAACCGGCAAGCCCGGCCATCTCGAGCAGTTGCCTGGCCCGAGCCTTGAGCGGCGGCACGGGACGGCCGGCGAGTTCTGCCGGTAGCAGTACATTGTCGAGAATCGAACGCCACTTCAGCAGCACCGGCGCCTGGAACACCATGCCGATGTCGGCGATCGGACGCGTCACGGCATGGCCGCTCACGGTTACGGCGCCACGCGTCGCCGGCCGAAGGCCGGCGACGATGCGCAGCAAAGTCGACTTGCCGCAGCCACTGGGGCCGACCAGGGAGACAAACTCGCCCGCTCCGACCTTCAGGGAAATGTCGGCGAGCGCTTCGACCGGGCCGCTCGCCGCCTCATACGTCATGCCGACCTGTGAGAGGTCGATCAGCTCCTTGTTCACGCCCCGAGCCGACGCCTACTTCGGCATCTCGACTTTGGGGAAGAACTCGGTCGAGTAGATGGCCTTGCACTCGACCTTCTTGGGAAGCCCCATGTAGGTGTTCACCAGGTCGACCGAGTCGCACATCTTCTTCTCGTCGATCCATCCGATGCCGTTCTTGGCATAGCGCTCGGTCTTCATCAGGCCGAGACCGATCATCAGGTTCGGCGTCATCACCTCGACATCGACCTCGGGCACGCGCTTCTTCAGGATTTCCATGGCTTCCTTGGGGTTGGCCATGACATCGCGCCAGCCCATGTAGGAAGCCTCGAGGAAGGCGCGAAGCTGCTTGGGCTTCTCCTTCATCGTCTTTTCGCTGGCGATGATCGACATGGAGTACATGTCGAAGCCGAAATCGGCCCACGGCATCATTGCGACGTTGCCCTTGCCGGCGGCCTTCTCGTAGAGCGGCAGGCCGGTCGAATAGTCGCCGACGCCGTCCATGCGCTTCTCGGCAACTGCGGCGATCTTGGCGGCGGGCTCGATGTTGACCCAGGTGACCTTGCTGACGTCGATGCCGTTCACCTTCGCGAAGGCCGGGAACATCTGGCGCTGGCTGTCGCCCGGAGGGGCGCCCAGCGACTTGCCTTCGAGATCCTTGGGCTTCAGCAGCGCATTGCTCTTCAGGCTGAAGATGTTGAGCGGTGTCTTGTCGAACACCATGCCGACGGTCTTGATCGTCGTTCCGCGCGCGTTAGAGGCGATGACGACGGCAGCGTCGGCAAGACCGGCATCGGCGCGGCCGGTGTCGACCTTGGCGATCGAATCGCCCGAGCCCTTGGAATTCTCGAGCGTAACGTCGAGACCCTTGGCCTTGTAGTAGCCCTTTTCGAGCGCGACCCAGTAGGCGGCATGGTCGCCGACGGCGAACCAATTGAGCGCGAAGTTGAACTTTTCCTGAGCTGCCGCGGGTCCTGCGGCAAGCAACGCGGCGACTGCCAACGACAATGCACGATTCATGACACCTCTCCCTTGCCCCAACTCAATCGATTCCCTCGGCCCATGGTGCCCAGAGATGGGCGAGCAGCACGACGGCGCCATAGAGCGCCAGGCCGACCAGCGAGATCCAGAGCAGGGCGGCAAAGGCCACCGACGTGTTCATGCTGCTCTGCGTGGTGGTGATGACGAAGCCCAGGCCCTTCTGCGAGGCCACGAACTCGCCGACGATTGCGCCGACCACGGCCGCGGTGGCGGTGATCTTCAGCGAACTCAGGATGTAGGGCAGGGCGTTGGGAATGCGGATCTTCAGGAAGATCTTCCATTTCGGCGCCGCGAAGACGCGCCCGAGATCGAGCATGTCGGCCTCGACCTGGCTCAAGCCGACCGCCGTGTTGATCACGACCGGGAAGAAGCCGATCAAGGCGCCCATCAGCATGTTGGGAAACATGCCGTAACCCAGCCAGATCAGGAACAGGGGCGCGATCGCCACCTTGGGCAGGGTGTTGACGAACACCAGGAAGGGGACCAGCGCGTTGGCGATCAGCGGCGACCAGGCGATCCCTACTCCCAACAGCACACCGAACACGGCAGCCATCAGGAAGGCGCCGATGATCTCCCAGGTCGTGAACCACAGATGCTGCGCCCAGCTGATCTCGCCGTGCCACATGGCGTTCCACACCGCGAGCGGGGCGGGCAACAGATATTCGCGAATGCCGGCGTAGCTCACCGTGAGTTGCCAGATCGCGAGCAACAATGCGAACAGCGCGAATGTCGGCCAGTAGCGGGACAGCGAGGATTTGAATTTTTTCATGCGCAGCCGCACATTCAGCGACACTGGCGAAGCGCTTCCGCACCGTCAAGCAGTCCGAGAGTCCGGTGAAATTGTCCCTGTGCAACGAGGTGATACGCGAACTGCCGTTCGATCGGCAATGCGCGCTGGCGGCCGGCCTCGGATACGGTGGACTCGAGGTCGCGCTCTTCACGTTCGGCGACGATGCGTGGCGCATGCCGGCCGGCAAGCGTGGCGATATCCGGAACGCCTGCAAGGCTGCGGGCATCGAAGTCAGCGGGCTGCACTGGTTGCTCGCCGCACCCTCCGGACTGTCCATTGCCACGGCGGAACGGGCGGTCTGGCAGAGAAGCGTCGACGTTCTGTGTGCCTCGATCGAGATTTGCGCGGAACTGGGCGGCAAATACCTGGTCCACGGCTCGCCGGCGCAGCGGCGGGTCGCCGGCCCCGACGATGCCAAACGTGTCGAAGAGGCCTGGGCGATCGCAGCGGAAGCCGCGCGTCAGGCCGGCGTCACTTACTGTCTCGAGCCGTTGGCGGCGCCGGACTGCAACTACATCAACATGCTCGCAGAGGCATCGTCGGTGGTGCAGCGGATCGGCAATCCAGCCTTCAGATCGATGGTCGACACGTTGGCGGCTTCCCTGATGGAGGCTGAACCGGTGGCCGAAATCATCCGGCGTTGGATGCCGACCGGCATGGTGGCGCACGTGCAACTGAACGATCGCAACAAGAAGGGCCCGGGGCAGGGCAGCGACAGGTTCGGACCGGTGCTGCAGGCCCTCCGTGACACGGGCTACGATGGCTGGGTCGCCATGGAGCCATTCGTCTACGAGCCCGACGGGCCGACCTGCGCCGCGCGCATGATCGGCTACGTGCAGGGACTGCTGGAGGAGATCGCGTGAAAGTCCGGGTAAAGGCCGTCGATCGATTCGAGCGCGATTTTCGCCTGCGCCTGCCGTTCCGCTTCGGCGTCATCACCGTCACGCATGGCACGCAGGCGATCCTGCGCGTTCGGGTCGAGCTCGAGGACGGCCGCAGCAGCGAAGGCGTAGCCGCCGAGGCACTGGCGGCCAAATGGTTCGAGAAGAGTCCGCAATTCACCGACGCGCAGAATCTCGATCAGCTGCGCCAGGCCCTCGATCTCGCGATCGGGCACTACTCGGGGCAAGGGTTCCAGACGCCGTTCGGCCTCTATGCCGGCGCCTACCGTCATCAAATCGAGCGCGGCGGCGCGCTCGGGCTCAATCCGCTGGTCGCGAGCTATGGCCCGGCGTTGCTCGATCGCGCCATTCTCGACGCGCTCGGCAAGGCGACCGGACAGTCCTTCGCACGGATGATCGCCGCCAACGTGCCCGGAATCGCCGCGACCGATCTGACGCCCGACATCGAGGCGGAGCACCTGAAGTCGTTTCTGGCCGGACTGAAGGCGGCACCGACCATCGACGTGCGTCACACGGTGGGGCTGGTCGATCCCTTGACCGCTGCCGACCGGCCGGCGGCCGAGCGGGTGAACGACGGCTTGCCCGAGACACTGGAAGAGGTCGTGGCCTACTACAGCGGCCGCTACTACAAGCTGAAGGTCGGTGGCGACATCCGGACCGATCTCGATCGTCTGAGCCGCATCGCTTCGGTCCTGGACAAGGGGGCGAAAGACTATCGCTGCACCTTCGACGGCAACGAGCAGTACGACGACGTGGACGGAATCGTCGAGCTGTGGCGCAAGGTCGAGGAGACACCGGCGCTGGCGAAGATGGTCAAGTCGACACTGTTCATCGAGCAGCCGATCAAGCGCCAGGCGGCGCTCAGCCGGCCGGTGACCGCGCTGGCGAAGTACCGCCCGGTGATCATCGACGAATCCGACGGCGAGCTCTCCACCTTTCCGCTGGCGCTGAAGCTCGGATATGCCGGCGTTTCGACCAAGAACTGCAAGGGCTTCTACAAGTCGATCCTGAACGCCGCGCGGGTGGCGAAGCTCGGTGCCGGGCACTTCATGTCGGCTGAGGATCTCACGACCCAGCCCGGCGTCAGCGTCCAGCAGGATCTGGCGCTCGTTTCTCTGCTCGGTCTCACACACGTCGAACGTAACGCCCATCACTTCATCGACGGCATGTCGGCGGCGCCGGAAAGCGAGCAGCAGGCGTTTCTGGCGGCGCATCCCAACCTCTACGAACGGCACCCCGGCCATCCCGTGCGTCTCAAGGCACGGTCGGGCAAGCTCGACCTGTCGTCGCTGGGTTGCCCCGGCTTTGCGGTCGGCGCCGACATGGATTTCAAGTCGCTGAAGCCCATGCCCGAGGCTCCGAAGGAACGACTCCAATGACCGACCGGCGGCCAGATCCGTTGCCTGATCGCTTCGACAGCATCGAAGCGCTGGAAGAATTCATGACCCGGCCCTCACAGGCCCTGATCGACGATCTGGCAGGCACGCCGGGCGACATTCTTATACTGGGCGTCGGCGGCAAGATGGGCCCGACGCTTGCGCGCATGGCCAAGCGCGCCGCACCCTCCAAGCGCGTGATCGGTGTGGCGCGCTTCAGCGAGAAGGGCGTGCGCGAAGCGTTGTCGGCGGCCGGCGTCGAATCGATCGCGGCTGACCTGCTCGACCGCGCGGCGCTGGAGAAATTGCCGAAGGCGGCCAACGTGGTCTTCATGGCCGGCCGCAAGTTCGGTGCTGCCGGAAACGTGCCGCTCACCTGGGCGATGAACGTGCAGGTGCCGGCGATGGTCGCCGAAGTCTTCAAGTCGTCGCGAATCGTCGCCTTCTCGACCGGTTGCGTGTATCCCTTCGTGCCGGTCGACGGCGGTGGCGCGACGGAAGACACGCCGCCCATTCCGCCGCCCGGTGACTATGCCAACTCCTGTGCTGGCCGGGAGCGGATGTTCGAGTACTTCTCTGCCCTGCATGGCACGCCGGGCCGCCTGTTCCGGCTGAACTACGCGATCGACATGCGCTATGGCGTCCTTCACGACATCGGCCGCAAGGTCCGCGACGGCGAGACCATCGACCTCGCCATGGGGCATGCCAATGTGATCTGGCAGGGCGATGCCAACGAGGTCGCGCTACGTTGCCTGGCGCACGCCACGACGCCGACCACGCCGATCAACGTTACCGGACCCGAGACCTTCGCCGTCTCCGACGTGGCGGCCGAGTTCGGCAAGCTGCTGGGGAAGACGCCGAAATTCAGCGGCACGCCGGCGGCGACGGGCTGGATCAACAATGCCGCCCGCATGGTCAAGGAATTCGGGCCGCCTCGCGTGCCGTTGCGGAAGCTGATCGAATGGAACGCCGACTGGCTGTCGCGCGGCATGTCGACCATCAATAAGCCGACCCATTATGAAGTGCGCGATGGCCAATACTGATCGGAGCATCGATCGGATCGGGCCCGAGCACGCCGACGGCGTATGGCCGCTGTCGATCGAGGCCGGCTGGAACCAGAACCTGCAGGATTGGCGCTTCATGCTGGCCAACGGCCGGGGCTACGGCCTGCGGCTTCAGGATCGCTGGCAGGCGAGTGCCCTGGTCCTGCCGCTCGGCCCGAGTCTGTGCTGGATCAGCATGGTGCTGGTAACCCGGGAACTGCGGCGCGGCGGAGTCGGGACCGCACTCCTGAAAATGTGCATCGCCGACGTGCAGTCGCAAGGCGCGGTAGCGGGCCTCGATGCGACGGAGCAGGGGCGGCCGATCTATCTGCCCCTGGGCTTCCGCGATCTCTACCGGATTTCGCGCTGGCATTTGGACAAGGTGTCCGGCGAGGCCGTGGCCGTGCCGCAAGGCATTCATCTCAGGCATTTCGTGCCGTCCGACATGGCGGGCATCGAGGACTACGATCGGAAGCACAGCGCCATGGAGCGCTCGGCGCTGCTCGCGCATCTCGGAGCGCGGCTGCCGTCGATTGCCTGGGTGGCCGAGGACCGAACAGGCAGGCTGGTGGGCTATGTGCTGGGCCGCGAAGGCCGCACCGCTGGCTCGATCGGGCCGCTGGTTGCCGACAGGGAGGAGATCGGACTGGCGCTGCTCTGCCGGGCGGCGAATTCGGTCGCGCCTCCGTTCATCGTCGACGTTCCCGACGCGCACGTCGGTGTTCGCCGCTGGCTGACGGAACAGGGCGCGGTTTCGCCGCGTGGCTATGTGCGCATGACCTTGGGTGACATGCCGGGGCTCGCCGACCCGAGCCATGTCTTCGCTCTGGCCGGGCCGGAATTGGGATAGGATATCGCCATGCATTGGAACGACCTGCCGGCGCCCATCCTCTCGACGCTGCGCCACGGCGCGGTGATCCCGGCGCATCCGCTCGCGTTGGGTCCGGACCGCAAGTTCGACAAGCCGTCGCAGCGCGCGATCAGCCGCTACTATGTCGATGCCGGTTCGGGTGGCCTGGCGGTCGGCGTGCATTCGACGCAGTTCGCGATCCGCGAGGTCGGTCTCTACCGGCCCGTGCTCGAACTGGCGATCGAGACCGCCCGCGACTGGACCGACCGGCCGCTGGTGATGATCGCGGGCGCCGTCGGCAAGACGGCGCAGGCCGTGGAGGAAGCGAAGACGGCGCGCGCCATGGGCTATCACGCCGTGCTGCTGTCGGTCGCGGCACTCAAGGGCGCGAGCGAGGACGAGTTGATCGAGCATTGCAGCGCCGTGGCGCGAGAGATGCCGCTGATCGGCTTCTACCTGCAGACGGCGGTCGGCGGCATTGCGCTGTCGCGCGCCTTCTGGTCGCGCTTCGCCGCGATCGAGAACGTGATCGCGATCAAGGTCGCGCCGTTCAACCGCTACCGTACCCTCGACGTCGCCTTCGGCATCGTCCAGGCGCATGCCGAGGAACGCATCACGCTCTACACCGGCAACGACGACCATATCGTCGCCGACCTGGTGACGCCGCTGGTCGTGCGCACCGGCAATCGCGAGGTCACCCTGCGCTTCCAGGGCGGGCTGCTCGGTCACTGGAGCGTCTGGACGCGCGGGGCGGTGAAGCTGCTGGAGAAGCTGAAGCTTTCCGTCAGCAATGGCGCGCTGCCGGCGGAAGTTCTGGCCCTCGATTCTTTCGTGACCGACTGCAACAGCGTGGTGTTCGACGTCGATCACGACTTCGCGGGCTGCATCCCGGGCTGCCACGAGATCCTGCGCCGGCAGGGGCTGATGAGTTCGATCGAATGCCTCGATCCGCACGAGAAGCTCAGTCCCGGCCAGTCGGAGGGGATCGATCGGCTCTACGCCACCTATCCGGAGTTGCACGACGACGCCTTCGTCGCCGCCAATCTCGCGCGTTGGCGGAACTGACGTCGTGAAGGAACTGTTCAAGACGCACGACGCGCTCGCCGTCGGCGAACTGGTCCGAGCGCGCAAGATCGGCGCGCAGGAGCTGCGCACGGCAACGGTGGAGCGCCTCCGCGCGCTCAACACCGGGCTGAACGCGATCACGGATTTCTACGACGATGCACCGCCCGCGACCGACGGGCCCTTCATGGGCGTGCCGTTCGTGATCAAGCAGCTGATGGCCGACTGTGCGGGCAAGGTGACGACGGTCGGCTCGAAATTCTTCGCGACCCAGCCGGTCGCCGCCGCCGACAGCGCGGCCGTCGCGCGCCTGCGCAAGGCGGGCCTGGTGATCGTGGGCCGGACGAACACCAGCGAGTTCGGCCTGGCGCCCACGACGGAGCCGGCGTTCGGCGGCGCGACGGTCAATCCGTGGCGCAAGGATCTCTCGCCCGGCGGTTCGTCGGGCGGCTCGGCGGCGATCGTCGCCGCCGGCGGCCTGCCGATGGCGCACGCCACGGATGGCGGCGGCTCGATCCGCATTCCGGCATCCCTCTGTGGCCTGTTCGGCCTGAAGCCTTCGCGTGGGCGCATCAGTCTGGCGCCGATCGGCGAGACCCTGGCGGGGGCAGGCGCGCAGCATGCCGTGACGGTCTCGGTGCGCGACAGCGCCGCTTTGCTCGATATCCTGGCTGGCGGCGAACCGGGCGACCCCTATGCCGCGCCGGCGGCGGCGGGTTCGTTTTTTGCCGCGACACGGCGGCCACCGGGCAAACTGCGCGTCGCCTTCATGCGCAAGCCGGTCGGCGGCGAGGCGCTCGATCCAGTGCTGACAGGGGCGATCGAGCGTACGGCGCACCTCCTCGAGAGTCTCGGCCATCAGGTCGAGGAGGCCTCGCCCGACTACGACGCCGCGCTGCTCGATGCCGCCTTCTGGCTGGTGATGTGCGCCAATACCTGGACCAACATCCAGGTCCGTGCTGCCGGCCGCGTGCCAGGGCAGGACGATCTCGAACCGGTGACGCGGATCTATGCCGAACGTGGTCGTACGGTGAGCGCGGAGCAATACATTCGCGCCGTGCAGGCGTTCCATCGCACCGGCCGCCAGCTCGGTGCGTTCCTCGACAGGTACGACGTGTTGCTGTCGACCACGATCGCGCGGACCCATCTGCCGCTGGGCGTCGTGCGCATGGACGGCTCCGCCGACCGCTTCGAGAAGGAAGTGGCGCGCATGACGCCGTTCACCGCAGTGTGCAACGCCACGGGCGTGCCGGCCATGTCGGTGCCGCTGGAGTCGACGCCCGAAGGGCTGCCGGTCGGCCTGCACTTCGTGGCGCGCTACGGCGCCGAAGAGAAGCTGTTCTCGCTCGCCGCCCAACTCGAGGAGGCGCGCCCCTGGCGCGGTCGATTGCCATGCTGATCTGCGATGCACAGGTCCACATCTGGGCCGCCAATACGCCCGAGCGTCCCTGGCCGGCCCGCGCCGAACCGCATCGCGCGCCGCTCGGCAAGGAAGAGCTGCTGGCCGAGATGGACAAGGCGGGCGTCGACCGCGTGATCATCGTGCCGCCGTCCTGGGAGGGCGACCGCAACGACCTCGCGATCGATGCGGCGAAGAGCCATCCGGAGCGCTTCGCCACCATGGGACGCTTCGATCCCGACGCGCCGGGCGCCCGCGAGGCGATCAAGAGCTTCAAGCGGCAACCCGGCATGCTCGGCATGCGCTTCACCTTTCACACTCCGGTGCTGCGCCAGCCGCTGCTCGACGGCAAGTTCGACTGGGTGTGGGGCGAGATGGAGAAGGGCGGTATTCCCGCCATGGTGCTGTTCCATCACGAGTACATGCATCTCGCCGACAAGGTGGCGGAACGCTATCCCGGCCTCCGGCTGGTGCTCGACCATCTCGGCCTGAAGAGCGGCAAGGAAGTGCGCGAGGCCGAGAACTTCGCGACCCTCGGCAACGTGCTGGCGCTCGCCAAGCGGCCGAATGTGGCGGCCAAGGTCACTGCCATGCCGTGCTATGCGGATGACAAGACCTGGCCGTTCAAGTCGGTTCACCCGCATATTCAGCGCGTCTTCGATGCGTTTGGGCCCCAGCGCACCTTCTGGGGCACGGATTGGTCGCGACTTCCCTGCAGTTACCGGGAAGGTGTCACCATGTTCACCGAACAGATGCCCTGGCTGAAGGGGCAGGACCTCGAATGGGTGATGGGCCGCGGGGTCTGCGAGTGGCTGAACTGGAAGATGCAGCGATAATTTATCGATTTTTTATCGCTCGACCGATAATGATTTAAGCCCGTTGCATAAGCCTTTCAGGCACTTTTTATCGCTCGAGGGGGACTCCCCCCTGCGGCATATCGATCAGAGCTTGCGCATCACCGTCTGCGAGCCGCCGCCCCAGATCGGCAGGTAGGCCATCTTGTAGCCCGCCCCACCGGTGACGATGGGATGGATGGCCTCGGGAGCGCTGGCGACGCCGTCGCCCTCGTCGAACAGATATTGCTGTACGCGCCTGAGGTCCCACGCGTCGTGCCGGGCAATCTTCTCGGCGAGTTCGAGCGGCAGCAGCAGGACCTGCTCGCCGCGCTGGTTCTTGCGGACCTGGCCGGACATGACGACCTCGGCGCGCATGGCGGCGACGACCGGGTCGAGGATCGCCTCGGGCGTAGCGCCTTCGCCGTCGCCCGGCAGCACTTCGGCCGTACCGGAAACGCCCATCACCGTGATGGCGTCGACATCCCGGCCGAGTCCGTGGCGTTCGGTCAGGGTCGGGAAGGGGCCGTCGGCGCGCTCGGCGAAGCAGAACGTGTATTTGCCGGGCTGGCCTATGGTCGCCATGTCGCCGGTTTCCGAGCGGGCGCCGCCGATATTGCGCAGGCAGAGCTGCAGCGCGCGGCCGATGCAGGCATTGGCGCGCGTGCCCGGACCGATGCAGTTGGTGCCGGCATTCACTCCCAGCTTGCGGGCGATCGGGCCATGCACGCACAGAACCACGCAGGCGCTGCCGGTGGTGGTGGCGATGCCCAGAAGATTGAAGTCGGGCTCGAGGATCGCCTGCGCGGCCATCAGCACGACCGGGAGCTCGGCGGGCAGGGCGCCTGCGATCACGCATTGGTAGGCGACGCTCTCAGGCGTGATGTCGCCGAACATCGGCGGCATCATGCCGTGCGAATCGGATCGTCCGGTCACGCCGGCGACCATGGCTTCGAGACGCCGCAGAGTCGGGGGCACGAGCGGCAGGCCATCCGACAGTTCTGCTTCGGTGAGGATCTTCTGGGCGGCTTCCCAGCCCGTCGCCTCGTCGACGACGGGCCAGCCGCACCACTCCTTCACGCCGGCCGCCTAGCGCGCGATCCGCACGGACGCGACGGTCGTGCCGCCGAACGAGGGGACGAAGGCGGAATGCTTGCCCGGACCGCCGGCCACGGTGATGTGGATGTCGTTCGGGTTACGGCCGATGTTCAGGTAATCGCCATCCGGCTTGTGGCCGGTGCTGACGTAGGTATCCATGTTCTCCTTCGAGATGCGCGAGACATGGATGCGCGAGCGCTTCCACAGTTCCTCGCGGATGCTCTCGATGGTGTAGCCGTCGCGTTTCAGCGTCGCGGCATGCTCCGGACCGATGATCACGAACATCGGGCCCTTGCCATAGACGGTGTTGGCGCCCGGATTGGACATGCCGCCGGCGAAGGTGGTCAGCAGGCCGTCGCCGGTGGTCGAGCCATGGTCGTTGAGATTGTGCGGGCCTTCGCCCGACATCACCGTGACCACGCTGTCGGTCGGCGCGAAGCCGCGCTGCACGTGGTAGGGCGTCCAGGGGTTCTCTTCCTCGTTCTCGCCGAAGCAGAACGTGTACTTGGCCGGATTACCCTGGGTGGAACGGTCCATCTCGCCCGGCTTGGCGCCCGCGGTGTTGAGCAGGATCAGGCCGACGGCGCGGCCGATCGTGGCGTTGGCCTGCCAGCCCTGGCCGAAGCAGTTCGAGCCGCAATTGATGTTCAGTTCCTTGCGGATCGGACCGCTCACCATGACCATGGGCGCGCAGGAATGCGTGGTCGCAAGAGTGCCGTGAAGATTGTACTCGGGGTCGAGCAGGCCGCGCAGCGCGGTCGTCACGACCGGGAAGTACTCGGCCTTGCAGCCCGCCATGACGGCATTGGCGGCCAGCGCCTGCAGCGTCGGCACGATCTGGCGCGGCGGCACCGGCGAGAAAGGCCGGTTGTCGCCGCGCACGGTCTCGACGAATCTCGCGACCTTGGCTTCAGTCGGAACGAACAACGGCATGCCGTCGCTCCATCCCTGCTTGAGGGCGAAGTCGTTGAAAGCGTCGACATCCATATCGCCGATATCGATCACTTCCTGTTCGGCGATGTCCGTCATGTCTTCGTCGCCTCGCTTAGTCCCTTGGTGGCCGCTTCGATGCGCTCCCGCAGTTCGTCGGCATTGAGGCCGCCGACCGGATGCTTCACCACGATCAACCGCGGCTCGACCTTGCGGGCTTTCGCCTGCGCGAGGACCAGCGGCTTGAAAGTCTCAGTGGCGATCACGTAGGCCGTGATGCCGAGTTTCTCGAGTTCGAGGCTGTCGTGGAAACTCCACGATGAACAGCTTCCTCAATCACCTAAGGCGAGCAGCGCACCCTTGTAGTTCGCCGCGACCTCCTGAAGCAGTTCCTTCGGAGCCGGCTGGCTGGCGCTGTTCTTGGCCAGGAACTTGATGTTCTCGACCTGACGATGGGCGCCGAGCTTCTCCCGAACGCCCATCAGCAACTCGCGTGCGTTTGGCTTCGAGTTGGAGATCAGCGCGATCGCGTCGGTCTTCCAGTTGATCGGCTTGAGAGTGGCCTTCTGGGCGGTGGTCGCCGAAAGGCCGAAGGTCGGATTGAAAATGCGCATGGAGCTTTCTCCTTACTTCTTGAGAGCGGTCGCCACGGCCTTGCCGGCGCGCCGGCCATCGGCGATCGCCTCGGACAGCTTGCGCCGGGCTCCGCCACGCACATCGCCCACGGCAAATACCGTCGGCGAGGACGTGCGACCCTCTGCATCGACAACGATATGCCCCGTGGCGTCGCGTGCAAGCAAATCCGGCAGGAATTCCGCAGCGGGAGTTTCGTTCACGTAGACGAACACTGCGCTGGCCGGAACCGACTTTAGCGCGCTGTCGGTTTCGACGATGACCGCCTCCAGGCCGTCATTGCCCTCCAGACCGACAATGCGCTGGCGGGCGGGGTCCATGATCGTGACCTGGCCGGCCATGGCCTCGAGTTCGCGGGCCTCGACGTCGGCCCAGCCGCCGACGCCGGCGACGATCACCGGCTTGCCGGCATAGAGCGGGCCGTCGCACGTGGCGCAGGTCGACAGGCCGCGGCCTTCATAGGCCTCTTCGTTGGGTACGCCGAGGCGGCCCTTGTTGAGGCCGGTCGCGACGATCACGGCGCGCGCGGTGTGCTGTTCGCCCTCGGCCGTGCTCACGATCCAGGGGCCGCCGCCCGTGATCGCGGCGACTTCGCCAAAGCCGACTTCGACGCCGGCCGCCATCGCCTCATCGGCGAGGCGTGAACTGAGGGTAGGGCCGTCGACACCGTCCTCGAAGTCGTGCAAATCGCCGAGATTGATCAGCACGCCGCCAGGCGCGAGTTTGTCGAGACAGTAGGTCTTTAGACCTGCCTTGGCGGCTTCGCTGGCAGCCGAGAGGCCGGCGGGGCCGGCGCCGATCACGACGATATCGTACGAGGGTGCAGTCATCGGGTGCCTGTTTAGCCGAGTTGGCCGGCAGTTGAACACCGGCGCGCATGTACTTTCGGCTATGCAGCCGCGGCGTTGCACGGCATTTGGGGCTGCCGGCACATCATCTTCAGGTCTTCCATTTCGTGCTTCGTCCTTTACTGTCGGACCGGGGAGGCCGGGAGAAAGCAGGGGGATGGCGTATTTCTCGCAGCAGCTGATCAACGCCATCACGCTCGGCGCCATCTACGGTCTCATCGCCATCGGCTACACGATGGTCTACGGCATCATCGGCATGATCAACTTCGCGCATGGCGAAGTCTTCATGATCGGCGCCTTCATTGCCCTGATCGGCTTCCTGATCTGCAGCCTGATCGGCATCGGCTCGGCGCCCGTGGCGATCCTGCTGGTGCTGCTGATGTCGATGGCCTTCACCGCCGTCTACGGCTGGGCGATCGAGCGGGCCGCCTACCGCCCGTTGCGCGGGTCGTTCCGTCTGGCGCCCCTGATCTCGGCGATCGGCGTGTCGATCGTGCTCCAGAACTATGTCCAGCTCGTGCAGGGCGCGCGCCCCAAGCCCGGCGGGCAGATTGTCCACGGCGGCTACACCCTGTTCAGCGCCGATGGCTTCGACGTCCGCGTGACCTGGCTGCAGATCATCATCGTCGTAGTGACCGTGGTGCTGATGGCGGGCTTTAGCTGGCTGATCGCCTCGACTTCGTTGGGGAGGCAGCAGCGCGCCTGTGAACAGGACATGAAGATGGCAGCTTTGCTCGGAGTCGACGTCGACCGCACGATCTCGCTCACCTTCGTGATGGGCGCCGCCTTGGCCGCCGTCGCTGGCATGCTGTTCCTCATGTATTACGGCGTGATCGACTTCTTCATCGGCTTCCTGGCCGGCATCAAGGCGTTCACTGCCGCCGTGCTGGGCGGTATCGGCTCGCTGCCGGGCGCCATGCTGGGTGGCCTGCTGATCGGGCTGATCGAGGTGTTCTGGGCCGGCTACTTCTCCAGCGAATACAAGGACGTCGCTGTCTTTTCGATTCTCGTGCTGGTGCTGATCTTCCGGCCGACCGGGCTTCTCGGAAAACCGGAGATCGAGAAGGTCTGATCGATGAGTCCGCGGCTGTTCCATATGCTGAAGGATGCGGGTCTGACCACGCTGGTGTCGGCGGCCCTCGGCGTCTTCATCGTGGGCTTTCGTACTGTCGACGTCGGATCGTCCAAGGGGCTGGGCTTCGACTACGAATTCGCCGACCTTGCGGTCGCCCTGGTCACTATCTTCTTCGGCAGGCTCGGCCTGTCCCTCGCGGCGGAGGGAGTGAAGTGGCCGGCGCTTGCGCTGGGCGTCCTGCTGTGCGCGGTCGGCGCATCGCGGGTCGAACTCCCCTCGACCTTCCTGCATGCGTTCGTCGTCCTCGCCGGCGTCCTGATCGTCATTCGCGCGATCTGGCCGTGGGCCAGCGCGTCGGCATCCACGCTGCAGAGTTCGGCCCGCGGCAAGCGCTGGACTGCGCTCGGGTCGAAGTGGTTCGGCGTCGCGCTGCTGGTCGTGGCGGTTCTTCTGCCGCTGACGCCCATCGCCGATCAGAAGACGATGGATCTCGGCGTCCTGATCCTGACCTACGTCATGCTGGGCTGGGGCTTGAACATCGTGGTCGGGTTGGCCGGCTTGCTCGACCTGGGCTACGTCGCCTTCTACGCAGTCGGCGCCTATTCATATGCGCTGCTCAGCACGCAGTGGGGCCTCAGCTTCTGGGCGGTGCTGCCGGTGGCCGGCATGATGGCGGCGCTGTTCGGCATCATGCTGGGCTTTCCGGTGCTGCGGCTGCGCGGTGATTACCTGGCGATCGTGACGCTGGGCTTCGGCGAGATCATCCGGCTGGTCATTCTCAACTGGGTCGACCTGACCAACGGCCCGGCGGGTATCGGGTCGATCCCGGGGCCGACGTTCTTCGGCGCCGTGTTCGCGGAGACGGCTCCGGCGGGAAAGCAGACCTTCGCCGAAATGATGGGTATCCCGTTCAGCGGCAATCAGCGCCTGATTTTCCTCTATTACATCATCCTCGGGCTGGCGCTGGTGACCAATTTCTTTACCCAGCGCATTCGCCGCCTGCCGGTCGGACGCGCCTGGGAGGCATTGCGCGAGGACGAGACGGCGTGCCGTGCGCTCGGCATCAACCCGACCAACACCAAGCTGACGGCCTTCGCCATCGGCGCGATGTTCGCGGGCTTCGCCGGTTCCTTCTTTGCCGCCAAGCAGCGCTTCATCAGTCCCGAAAGCTTCGTCTTCATCGAATCGGCGATCATTCTCGCGATCGTCGTTCTGGGCGGCATGGGCAGCCAGATCGGCGTCGTGCTGGCTTCGGTGCTGCTGATCGGCTTGCCGGAGTGGTTCCGAGATCTCGGAAGCTATCGAATGCTCGCCTTCGGCCTCGCCATGGTCCTGATCATGGTGTTCCGTCCACGCGGTCTGATCTCCCATCGCGAACCGTCCGTGCGATTGCATCCTGCGCAATCGGAGGCGGGGCGATGAGCGCGCCGCTGATCGAGGTCGAGCATCTGACGATGCGCTTCGGCGGACTTGTTGCGATCGACGATGTGTCGTTCAGCGCGCGGCCGCACGAGATCACGGCCATTATCGGTCCCAACGGCGCCGGCAAGACGACGGTCTTCAACTGCATCACCGGCTTCTACAAGCCGACGGTCGGCCGGCTGACGCTGCGCACCGACAAGGAATATCTGCTCGAACGCATGCTGGGCCACGAGATCGGCCAGCGCGCGCGTGTGGCTCGAACTTTTCAGAACATCCGGTTGTTTCCCGGCATGACCGTGCTCGAGAACCTCATGGTCGCGCAGCACAACAAGCTGATGCGCGCATCGGGCATGAGCGTGTTCGGCA
>CAWUOG010000001.1:0-54931 GCA_963923875.1 uncultured Alphaproteobacteria bacterium | reverse complement strand
GGTACTCGTCGACCAGGATATGGCGGAAGCGGCGGTGATAATCGGCCAGCACGTCTGGATGCTGCTGCCAAAGGGTGACGCAATGCATCACCAGGTCGCCGAAATCGACGGCGTTCACCTCGGCGAGTCGCGCCTGGTACTGTTTATAGATTTCGGCGGCCTTGCCGTTGGCGAACTCGCCGGCATCCTCCCCGGATACCTTGTCGGGCGTGAGTGCTCGATCCTTCCAGCGCTGGATGATGCCGGACAGGATGCGCGCCGGCCACTTCTTGTCGTCGATGCCTTCGGCCTGAAGCAGTTGCTTGATCAGGCGCGTCTGGTCGTCGGTATCGAGAATGGTGAAATTGCTCTTGAGCCCGATCAGTTCGGCGTGGCGGCGCAGGACGCGGACTCCGATGGCATGGAACGTGCCCAGCCACATGCCGTCGGCGGCGCCGCCGATCAGGCTGGCGACACGATCCAGCATTTCGCGTGCCGCCTTGTTGGTGAAGGTGACCGCCAGGATCTGGGAGGGCCGCGCCCGGCCGGTGATCAGCAGGTGAGCGATGCGCGTGGTCAGAACACGCGTCTTTCCGGTGCCGGCGCCGGCCAGCACCAGCAGCGGGCCGGCATCGTGCACGACCGCCTTGCGCTGCTCGTCGTTCAGGCCTTCGAGGTGGGCTGTGGGCAAAACGGCACGGCGTCCCGCAGGCTGATTGGCCGAATGCTGACTGGCCGGCTGTGGATCAGTCGGGGCGGGATCGTCGGTGATTTCGAACGGATCGGCGGGGGGCGCCATGCAGCGTCATATAGCAATCGGAGCGGCGGACGCCTACAGTTCCAATGACGGCGGGGAGTGTACGCGGAGGTAGGCGATGGCCCGAGGATTGAACGGTTCCGCCAATGGGTCCAGCCACGGCACGGACCATCAGGAAGGCGTCGAGGCGCGCCGGCCGGGCGGATCCAGCCTCCCGCCCGAAGTCTCGCGTGTATTGCCCGCAGTGGTCGGCCTGACTACGACAATTCCCAGGAACCGCCGCTCGGCCAAAACGCTTGGAGCCGAGCGCGAGGGCCACGGCATCGTGATCGATGACGAAGGGCTGATCTTGACGATCGGCTATCTGATCATGGAGGCCGATACCGTCACCATCACCGACAACGAGGGCAATTCCATCCCAGCCGGCGTCGTCGGCTCCGACTACGAAAGCGGCTTTGGCCTGGTCCGCACGGCCTTTCCGCCGCGAATCAAGCCGATCCGGTTCGGCGATTCCGACAGTCTCGAACTGCGCAGCGAGGCCTACGTTGCCGGCGTCGGCGGCGAGAAGGCTGCGCTCAAGGTCAAGGTCGCCGGCCGCCGCGAGTTCGCGGGCTATTGGGAGTACCTGCTCGACAAGGCAATCTTCACGGTGCCGGCCTATCCGCTGTGGGGCGGCTCGGCCCTGATCGGCGCCGAGGGTGAGTTGCTTGGCGTCGGCTCGTTGCTGGTCCAGGAAGCGCTCGGTCCCGGAGCTCCAGCCTTTCCCGGCAACATGTATGTGCCGATAAACAGGCTGAAGCCGATCTTCGACGAGCTTGTGGAAAACGGCCGGCTCAAAAAACCGCCGCGACCCTGGCTCGGCCTCATCACGCTCGAGCATATGGGCCACCTCGTGGTCGGCGGCGTTTCGGAAGGAGGTCCGGCCGACAAGGCCGGCCTGCAGCGTGGAGACGTGCTGCATGCTCTCAACGGGGAAGTGCTCGACGAACTGGCGGACTTCTATCGCAAGCTCTGGGCGAGCGGTCCGCCCGGTACCCCTGTGACCTTGCGCATGGAGCGCGACAGCGATGCCTTCGAGGTCACGGTGCGCACCGGCGACCGCGCGAGCTATCACAAGTACGGCAACGACTAGCGCAGCATCATTCAAGCAAGAAGAAATCGGGAGAAGAGAGACATGACACGAGCCTTCGCCTCGCAGGCGGACATGGCGGAGAAGAAGATCACCTTCAGCCGGCTGAGCGAGCATGCTTATGCGTTTACAGCGGAAGGCGATCCGAATACCGGCATCGTGGTGGGTGACGACGCCGTGATGGTGATCGACGCGCAGGCGACGCCCAGGATGGCCCAGACGGTGATCGAGAAGATCCGCACCGTCACCGACAAGCCGATCAAGTACGTCGTGCTGACGCACTACCACGCCGTGCGTGTGCTCGGCGCCTCGGGCTACGAGCCGCAGCACATCATTTGCAGCGAAGCCACTCGCGAGATGATCGTCGAGCGCGGCGCCCAGGACTACAAGTCGGAGTTGCAACGCTTCCCGCGTCTGTTCCAGGCCGCCGAGACGATCCCGGGCCTGACCTGGCCTACCATCACCTTCAAGGACCGCATGTCGATCTGGCTGGGCAAGGTCCAAGTCGACATCATCCATGCCGGACGCGGCCACACCAAGGGCGATACGATCGTCTGGTTGCCGGAGGAGCGTACGCTTTTCAGTGGCGATCTCGTCGAATACGGCGCCACGCCGTATTGCGGGGACGCCCACTACAAGGATTGGCCGGAGACCCTCCAGAAGCTGCGCGATCTGAGGCCCGAGGCGCTGGTGCCCGGCCGCGGCGACGCGCTGACCGGCGAGCAGGCGGTGGAGGAGGGCATTGCCGGCACGCAGGCCTTCCTCAGCGACCTCTACAAGGCGGTGTCGGCCAACGCCTCCGGCGGGCAGTCGCTGAAGGACGCCTACGACAAGGCCATGGCGGCACTGCAGCCGCGCTATGGCAACTGGGTGATCTTCGAACACTGCATGCCGTTCAACGTCAGCCGCGCCTACGACGAGGCCAAGGGCCTCGACCATCCGCGCATCTGGACCGCCGAACGCGATATCGAGATGTGGAGCGCGCTGGAGAAGGGCGCGTGACATCCCGTGCCGGAGGCGCGCGACTCCCGTCGCGCGTCCTCGTTGGCATGCCTGATCGCGCCACGGGAGTGGCGCGCGCCCAGCCATGAGTTCGTACGCCTACAAGACCTATCCGTACCGCCGGCCGGTCGAACTGGACGGCCGCAGCGAGCGCCGCAAGGTCGTGATCGTGGGCGCGGGCATCGCCGGCCCGACGCTCGCCCTCTCGCTCGCAGCACGCGGCGTGCCGTCGATCGTGCTCGACGACGACGACAAGGTGAGTTTCGGTAGCCGTTCGATCTGCCAGTCCAAGCACAGCCTGGAGATCTGGGATCGATTCGGGATCGCCCGGCGCATGGTCGAGAAAGGGATCACCTGGGAGCAGGGCGAGGTTTACCTGCGTGACCGACCGATCTGGCGCTTCAACCTTCAACCCGAGCCTGGGCACAAATTTCCGGCCTTCGTGAACCTGCAGCAGTATTACGTAGAGGAGTATCTCTACGACCGCTGCCGCGAAGAAGGCGCGATCGACATGCGCCACCGCCACAAGGTGGTGGGTGTGGCGCCGCGCAGCGATGGCGTGACGGTCGAGGTCGAAACGCCGGACGGTACCTACACCCTCGAGACCGACTGGCTTGTGGCCTGCGATGGTGTGCGCAGTCCGGTGCGCCACATGTTGGAACTGCCGTATCCGGGAGAAGTCTTCCACGACCAGTTCCTGATCGCCGATATCCGCCTGAAGGGAGACCTGCCGAAGGAGCGGCGATTCTGGTTCTACCCGCCATTTCATCCGACCAATTCGGTGCTGCTTCACCGCCAGGCCGATGACATCCTGCGCGTCGATTTTCAGCTCGGACGCGACGCCGATCCTGACGAGGAGAAGAAGCCGGAGAACGTCGACAGGCGCCTGCGCCAGATGTTCGGTCCGGACGCACGCTGGGAGCACGAATGGACCAGTGTCTACACCTTCACCTGTCGCATGATGGAGAAGTTCGTCCACGGTCGCGTCGTGTTCGCGGGTGACGCCGCCCATGTCGTGTCGCCGTTCGGCGCGCGCGGCGGCAACGCGGCGGTGGCCGACGCCGACAATCTCGCCTGGAAGCTCGCGCTGGTGCTTACCGGCAGGGCGCCCGAGGCCCTGATCGACAGCTACTGCAGCGAGCGTCGGGCGGCGAGCCGCGAGAACATCCTGAATTCGACGCGCAGCACCGACTTCATCACGCCCAAATTTCCGGCGTCGCGCGCCTTTCGCGACGCCGCACTGGCCCTGGCGCGAGAATTCCCGTTTGCCCGAAGCCTGATCAACAGCGGCCGGCTGTCGGTGCCGACGGGCCAGGCGGGCTCGCCGCTCGACACTCCGGATGCCGATTCCGATTGGCAGGGTGGGCCGGCGCCGGGACGGGCGATGCTCGATGCGCCGATCGGCAAGGGATGGCTGGTCGATCGACTGGGCCTCGGCTTCAGTCTCCTGGCGTTCGGTTCGCCACCGCTGAGCCTGCCGGAAGTGACGGCTATCGAGTTGGCTGCCGACGGTCTCCTGCAGCAACGCTATGACGCGCGACCCGGCACCGTCTATCTGATCCGGCCGGACCGCTATGTTGCAGCGCGCTGGCGCCATCCCACGGCGGAGGATGTGGGGCGGGCGCTCGATCGCGCCATTGCCAGAGGTGCGTGATGCTCAAGAGAGAACTCAATCTCGCGCGGCCCGACGACATCTACAACGCGATCGTCGACGCTCATAAGGACATGACGGACGAGCAGGTGCGTGCGTACGACGCGAAGCTGATCCTGCTGCTGGTCAATCACGTCGGCGACGAAGCCGTAATTCGCGAGGCGCTGCAGGAGGCGGCCAAGGCATGAGATCCAACAATCCCATCGTCGTGCGTTCGGCGACGGTCGAAGACGTCGACCTGCTTCATCGCTTTTCGATCGATCTCGCGACCTACGAGGACGAGCCGCATGCCGTCACGTCGACGCCGGAGACTCTGGCGCGAGACGGCTTCGGCGCGGACCCGCAATTCGCCGCGCTGATTGCCGAGCGGGGCGGGCATCCCGTCGGCTTCGTGCTCTACACGTTCAACTACTCGGTCTGGACCGCCGCGCGCGGCATTTTCATCGAGGATATCTGGGTGGTGCCCGAGGAGCGGCGTGGCGGGGTCGCCCGGGCGCTGATGCAGGGCCTCGCGCAGGAATGCGCCGAGAAGGGCTACAAGCGCATCGACCTCAACGTGCTGGACTGGAATCCGGCGCGCGGCTTCTACGAGAAGGTCGGCTTCAAGTGGATTCGCAATTGGCTGCCGTATCGCGTCTCCGGGCAGGCTTTGGCGAAGCTGGAGCGTCCGGCAAGGTAGAGTGGGCCCCTTCGCGGGTCACACTTTGATCACGACGGAAGGGTGGCAGTTCCCAAGGGTCGAACCCGACATCCTGTGCACGCACACAGGAGGAGCTGACATGACCAAATTCATGGTGATGGTCGTGCTTGCCCTGGGCCTCGGCGCCTACGGCAGCGATCCGGGTTCACGAGCGCTCTCGGGCGGCGCGATCGGCGCCGGCACGGGCGCCGTGATCGGTTCCGTGACGCCGGTCGGCACCGTTCCCGGCCTGATCATCGGCGGCGTCGGCGGCGCGGCGACCATGCCGTTTGCCCGGTGAGGACGACTGGATTGCGCCGTCAGGCCGCGCGCTTCGGCAGCCCCATCCGGCGCCCGGACTTCGCCGGGCGCGGCAGATCCTTGTGGGTCGCCCACAGGGCTTCCAGGCGCTCGGCCGCCTGCATCGGCCACGGCCCGGATCGGCGCGTCGCATAGTCGATGTTCATCACGATCGTCTCGTTGGTCGCGGCGAGGTAGCCCTGCTCGGCGTGGTACATCTCGTGGAAGAGATGCACCCGCTTGGCGTCGCGGTCGAGCAGTTGCGTCGTGAAGCGCAACGGCGCGCCCTCGCGCACCTCACGATCATAGGTTACGTGGGTTTCCAGCACGAAGGTCATGCCCGACTTGCTGTTCACGTAGTTGCGACCGAGCCCCATGTTGCGCATGAAGGCGCCGGAGGCCTGGTCGAAGGCGAGCACGTAGAACGCGACGTTCATGTGGCCGTTCCAGTCGACCCATTCGGGCAGCACCGTCGACGCATGGACATCGAGCGGCGCGCGCGTCACCAGCTCGGGCAGCTCGTAAGGCAACGTGGCCAGCATGTACTCTACTTTCTCTTGATGCCGATGATTCGTCCGGCCTGTGCGGGGCGGGGCAGCCTGGCGTGCAGGGCGGCCATTTTCTCGATGCGCGGCATTGCCCACTCGGGCCACGGCGCCGAACGCCTCGTCTCGTAGTCGATGTTCATCAGCATCAGTTCGTTGGTGGCGGCGAGATAGCCTTCGCTGCCGTGATACATCATGTGCATGTAGTGGATGCGCTTGGCGTCATGGTCCAGGATCTGCGTGGTGATGCGCAGCGGATCGCCCTCCTTGACCTCGCGGTCGTAGGTGACGTGCGCCTCCAGCACGAAGGTCATGCCGATCTTCTCGCGGGTGTAGTCCCAGCTGCAGCCGAACTGCTCGCACATCACGTCGGTCGCCTTGTCGAAGGCGACGACGTAGTAGCCGACGTTCATGTGGCCGTTCCAGTCGATCCACTCCTTCTGCACCGTCGCGCGGTGGCGATCGAGCGGCGCGCCGACGTCGAGTTCGATCATGGGGTAGGGAGGTAATTTCATGCGGGCGGACCGTAGCGAAGCGCGGGGCGTCACCGCAAGTTCCGCGAAACAACCCATCGCGGGGAATTCACATGGTCCAGAAGGCGGATAAGAAGCCAAAGGCGCTGGTGCTCGGCGTCGGCGCCGAGCGCGGCATCGGTGGTGGCGTCAGCAAGCTGTTCGCGAAAAACGGTCATCATGTGCTCGTGGCCGGCCGCACCGCGGACAAGATCGGCAAGGTGGTCGAGGCAATCGGGCGGTCGGGCGGCTCGGCGTCGCCCGTCACGGTCGACGGTACGAAGGAAGACGAGGTCATCAGGCTGTTCGACAAGGCGATGGCCGACGATGCCGACGGCACGCCGGCCGACCTGCTCGTGTTCAACATGGGCAACAACGCCGCCGTCGACTTCCGCGAGATGACGGCGCAGCATTTCGAGGACAGCTGGCGGGTCGGCTGCTTCGCGGGATTCCTGTTCGGCCGCGAGGCGATGCGTCGCCTGGCGCCGCTCGGCCGCGGCACGGTGATCTTCACCGGTGCCTCGGGTTCGATGCGTGGCCGGCCGCGCTTCGCCGCCTTCAACGCCACCAAGGGCGGGCTGCGGCTGATGGTGCAGTCGATGGCGCGCGAGTTCGGCCCGCAGGGCATCCATGTCGCGCATGTGATCATCGACGGCGGCATCGAAGGCGACCGGTTGCTGTCGCGGATGCCCGACCGCGCCGAGAAGGCGGGACCTGACGGGCTGCTCAAGGTCGACGCGATCGTCGAAAACTACTGGCATCTGCACAGGCAGCCGCGCAGCGCCTGGAGCCATGAGATCGACCTCAGGCCCTACAAGGAGGCGTTCTAGCCACGCGGCCGCTCGGGGATCTCCTCGAGCGACAGGAAGATCTTCTTTCCGAGGCGGCGGCCGGTGGCGACCATGTCGTCGGCGCCGGACGAGGCGCCACCGATGCGCAACACGGCGTCACACTTGCCGATCAGTTCGCGGGCGATGGGATGGAAGATCTCGTCGAAGATCGCGTCGCCGAGCTTCTTCGAGCCGGCCTTCTTCAGGAGCGGCAGGGCGAACCACTCGCCCATCACCGGCAGATGCCCGCGCCGGAAGACCTTCAGCGACATTCCCTCCATGGCCTCGACATTGGCCTCGATCTTCACCGGATCGTCGCCGGTGCCGCCGCGATACGGCCCGGCCACGAGGATCATGAGTTGCTCGCTGGGCCCATCGGTCATTGGGGGACCTCCAGCAACTCGCGCGCCACGAGGTCGGGGGCTGAAATGATGCAGTTGTGGCCGGCCTCGATCGGCCGGTATCGGACATGCGACATGGCCCGGACCTTCTCATGCATGCCGGCGGACACTGGATACCGCGGCTTCGTGCAGGCGACATAGGTCATCGGACGGCCGTTGCCGGCGGGATTCTCCAGCACGATCGGCTTGGTGTAACAGGCGAGCGGGTGCGGCGTGAGCTGGCGGTGCGTCCAGGCCGCGAGGTCGGGATCGTCGATGATCAGGCTGCCGACCGGGGCGAAGGGCAGCACGTCGGTCCCGTTGACCTGACGGACGAGTTTCTGCCGCTTGGCGACGATTTCCTTCGGAATGCGCCCGAAGATCGACTGGCCGTTCTGGGTGATGCCACCGTCGATGATGACCAGGTGGGCGATACGATCGGGCACGCGATCGACAACGAGTTGCGCGATCAAACTGCCGAAGCTGTGCCCGACCAGGACGATGTCGCGCAGATCGTCCTTCGCCAGTGTGTCGAGCGTATCGTCGAGAAAGAGATCGTTGTCGCAGGCGGGCGACAATTCGGCGGCCCGCTCGCCGACGCCCCTAAAGGGCAGGGCGCGGGCGTCATGCCCCGCCGCCCGCAGGCGTTCCAGGACGAATTGCCAGGACCACGCGCCCATCCAGGCGCCGGGAAGACAGACGTAGGACCGCTGACCGCTCATGCGGGCCGCGTCTTATCACACCGCGGTGGGTTGACTAGGTCTTGGTGCCCTTGCGCAGGGCCAGTCCAACGGTGAGCCAGGTGCTGCCGACGAAGATCAGGTCGACGCCGAGCAGGATGCCGAGGACGTAGAAGCTAGAAGCGGGCCACTTGGCGACGATCATCAGGCCGAGCAGAAAGCTCAGGACGCCCGACAAGGCGACCCATCCCCAAGGGGTACCTGCGCCCATGCGGGTGGCGAGGAAGACGCGAATCAGGCCGCCCACGATCAGCGAGATGCCGAGCAGCAGGGTCAGGAAGGTCGCGGCCTCGAACGGGTTCTGCAGGCAGATCAGGCCGGCTGCAGCGTAGAGCAGGCCGAGCAGAAGCCACAGCACGCGATGGCTCCAATCCTTGGCGTTGAATGCCGCGACGAGTTCGGTCGCGGCGGCCATCAGCATCATCAGTCCGACGATCACCACGGCGGAGGCTGTGGCGAATACCACGCTGCCCAAGGCGATCACGCCACCCAGCATGGCGATGATCCCGAGTGCGATGATCCAGCCGGCACTCTTGCGCAACGCCTTAAGCCCTTCGGCCAGGGTATGGGGCTCGGTACCACCCGTGTTCGACATGGGGCCTCCTCACTGCGGAACGGACAGGTGCAACTGTAGGCCCGTTGCGTGGCACTGTCCCGGTCTCCTGTGTAAGAATTCGTGCATGACTGAAGCCAAGAAAGAGCCGCCGCCGGCGCGTCCGGCGACCACCGTCCTCCTGCTGCGTCCGTCCAAGCGGGGTAATCCGTCCTCCGATCTCGAAGTCTTCATGGTGGTGCGTCATCACCAGATCGACGCCTTCTCCGGCGCGCTGGTGTTTCCCGGCGGCAAGCTCGAGGACGCCGATGGCGACAAGCGCCTTCGGGCGCGGGCGACCGGCGCAGCCTCGCTCAGTGATGACGAGCTCAAGTTCCGGGTCGCTGGCATCCGCGAGGCCTTCGAGGAGTGCGGCGTGCTGCTCGCGCACAAGCGCGGTCAGAAGCCGCTGATCGGCGCCGCCGATCTCAAGCCGATCGAGGAGAAGTGGCGCAAGAAGCTCAGCGACGACGAGGCGAGCATCGTAGATCTGGTCGAGGCCGAGGATCTCGAGCTGGCAACCGACCTCATGACGCCCTATGCGCACTGGATCACGCCGACCTTCGCGCCCAAGCGTTTCGATACCTGGTTCTTCCTGGCCGAGGCGCCGCAGGACCAGGTCGCGCTGCATGACGGGTCGGAGTCGACCGACTCGGTGTGGATCGGCGCGCAGCAGGCGATCGACGAAGCCAAGGCCGGCCGCCGCACCTTGGTGCACGCCACGCAGAAGAACCTCGAACTGCTGGCCGAAGGCGGCACGGTCGCCGGAGCGATCGAGCAGGCCAGGAAGCGCACCATCGTCACGGTTCAGCCGTGGGTCGAGGTGCGCGACGGCAAGCGCTTCCTGCACATTCCGGAAGGCGCGGGCTATCGCAACCTGGTGCGCGAGATGCCGCCTCAGGGATCGCCACAGGCCGGCGGGGTTCCGCAGACCGGACGGTAATTCCGTCGCAATTGCGGCGTCCGGTCGGGCGCGCTAAGAGCGATGGCAACAATGGTAAACGCGCGTTCATAATCGGAGGAAAGCGAGATGGTGGGGATCGTTGCCTATGGGGCTTACGTGCCGCGCCTGCGTCTCAACCGGCAGGCCGTCTATGACGCCAACAAGTGGTTCGCCGCCGGTCTGCGCGGCCTCGCCAAAGGCGAGCGCTCGATGGCGAACTGGGACGAGGATTCGATCACCATGGCGGTCGAGGCGTCGCGCGACTGCCTGACGAGCCACAAGCCCGAGGACGTCCGCAACATCTACTTCGCCTCGACCACGCATCCCTTCAAGGATCGTCAGAACGCCGGCGTGATCGGAACGGCGCTGTCGATCGAGCAGAACCTTTCTGCTTCGGATGTCAGCGGCTCGCTGAAAGCCGGTACGTCGGCCCTGATGGCAGGGCTCAATGCCTCGCGGGACGGCGCGCCCTCTCTGGTCGCCGCCGCCGACAAGCGGCTGGCGCGCGTCGCGTCGGCCAACGAGCTGAATTACGGCGACGGCGCCGCGGCCCTGCTGTGCGGCACCGAGAACGTGATCGCCAAGCTGATCGGCCATCATTCGGTGTCGATGGATTTCGTCGACCACTTCCGCGGCGACGAGACCGATTTCGACTACGGCTGGGAAGAGCGCTGGATCCGCGACGAGGGCTACTCGAAGATCGTGCCGCCCGCCATCAAGTCGGGCCTCGCGGCTGCCAAGCTCAAGGGTAGCGACATCACGCACTTCATCATGCCGAGCCCGATGCCGGCCGTGCCGAAGCAGATGGCCAAGGCCTGCGGCGTTGCCGACGGCGCGGTGCGCGACCTGCTGGGTGCAAATCTCGGCGACACCGGCTGCGCACACGCGCTGGTCATGCTGGTCGACGCGCTGGAGACGGCGAAGGCCGGTGACAAGATCATGGTCGTGGCATTCGGCCAGGGCGTCGACGTGCTGGTGTTCGAGGTCACGGCCGAAAACGCCAAGCTGCCGAAGCGCCGCGGCGTGTCGGGCTGGCTGGCGCGCCGGAAGGAAGAGAAGAACTACATGAAGTTCCTCGCCTTCAACGAGATGCTGCCGATCGACAAGGGCATGCGTGCGGAGTTCGACAAGAAGACCGCGCTCTCGGTGCTGTGGCGCAAGCGCGACATGATCTACGGGCTGGTCGGCGGCAAGTGCAAGGTGTGCGGCACGGTGCAGTTCCCGCGCAGCCAGGTTTGCGTCAATCCGAACTGCCACGCGATCGACAGCCAGGAGCCGCATCGCATGGCCGGGCTGGAGGCAAACGTGATGTCGTTCACCGCCGACTCGCTGACCTACTCGCCGGACCCGCCGGCCTACTACGGCATGATCACCTTCCCCGAAGGCGGTCGCTTCATGGCCGACTTCACCGACAGCGACAAGGAACAGGTCAAGGTCGGCGGCAAGATGCGCATGACCTTCCGCATCCGCGACAACGACATCATGCGCGGCGGCTTCAAGAGGTACTTCTGGAAGGCCGCTCCGGTTTAGTCATCCACCGTCAAAAGGCGTAGAATTCCACTCTCTCTACCCAAGGAGACCAGCATGGCACGGGGTATCAAGGACAAGGTCGCAATTCTGGGAATGGGCTGCTCCAAGTTCGGCGAGCGCTGGGACAGCGGCGCCGAAGAGCTGATGCTCGAGGCCTACAAGGAGGCGATCGCCGACGCCGGCATCGATCCCAAGCAGCTCAATGCCGCCTGGTTCTCGACGGCGATCGACGAGGTTCACGTCGGCAAGTCGGGCATCCCGATGTCGACGACGCTGCGCCTGCCCAACATCCCGGTGACGCATGTCGAGAACATGTGCGCTTCGGGCACCGAGGCCTTCCGTGGCGCCTGCTATGCCGTCGCCTCGGGCGCGGCCGACATCGCCATCGCGCTCGGCGTCGAAAAGCTCAAGGACACCGGCTACGGCGGCCTGCCGGGTGGCCGCGGCGGCCCGCTGCAGGCGCTGTGGAGCGCCAACGGCACGGCGCCGGGCAACTTCGCCCAGCTCGCCACCGCCTACATGGCCGCGCACGGCGTGTCGGCCGAGGACCTCAAGAAGGCGATCGGCCACGTTTCGTGGAAGAGCCACCAGAACGGCGCCAAGAATCCCAAGGCGCATCTGCAGAAGGCCGTCGAGATGGAGACCATCCTCAACGCGCCGATGATCTCGAGCCCGCTCGGCCTGTTCGACTGCTGCGGCGTGTCGGACGGCGCGGCCGCGGCGATCGTCACCACGCCGGAGATCGCCAAGGCGATGGGCAAGCAGAACATCGTCTCGGTGAAGGCTCTGCAGCTCTCGGTCTCGAACGGCTCGGAGTCGGGCCACAATTCGTGGGACGGCAGCTACTTCCACACCACCCGCATCGCCTCGAAGAAGGCCTATGAAGAGGCCGGCATCAAAGACCCGCGCAAGGAAGTCTCGATGTTCGAGGTGCACGACTGCTTCTCGGTGACCGAACTGGTGACCATGGAAGACCTGCACATTTCCAAGCCGGGCGAGGGCTGGAAGGACGTGCTCAACGGCTTCTACGATGCCGACGGCACCATCCCCTGCCAGATCGACGGCGGCCTGAAGTGCTTCGGCCATCCGATCGGCGCGTCTGGTCTGCGCATGCTCTACGAGATGTACCTGCAGTTCCAGGGCCGGGCCGGCGCACGCCAGCTCAAGGACCCGAAGATCGGCATGACGCACAATCTCGGCGGCGCGCCGCGCGAGAACGTGTCGAGCGTCGCCATCGTCGGCCGCTACGAGTAATTCGACGAACCGAAGACCCTCTCTCCGGGCGACCGGAGGGAGGGTTTTTCACGTCAGGGAAGGGAGGAGAGGGGCATGCAGCTCGACAAGAGGCTCATCGGTCACAAGTTCAACGCTTTCACGACCACGGTCGAGGCGGGCAAGATCCGTCTGTTCTGCAAGGCCATTGGCGAAGAGAATCCAATCTACGTCGACGAGGCTGCGGCCAAGGCCGCCGGCTATCGCGCGATTCCTGCGCCGCCGACCTATCTCACCGCCGTCACCAACGACGACCCCGACAAGGGCGGGCTGCTGCGCCTGCTCAACGTCGATATCGGCCTGATCCTGCACGGCGAGCAGCACTACGAGTATCTCGCGCCCGTGCATGTCGGCGACAGGATCACCTGCCAGCAGAAGGTGGTCGACATCTACGACAAGAAGGGTGGCGCGCTCTGGTTCGTGGTCAGCGAGACCGAGCTCAAGGACCAGTCTGGCAAGCCTGTGGCCAAGGCCAAGGGCATCACCGTCGTGCGCAATCCCGACGCCGCGAAGAAGTGAGGGAGGAGATCATGGCAACCGTCACTGCCCCGAAATTCGCCGACGTGAAGGTCGGCGACGTCATCAAGCCGATCGTCCTGCCGCCGATCAGCCGCCACCAGCTCGCGCTCTATTGCGGCGGCTCGGGCGACCACAATCCGATCCACGTCGACATCGACTTCGCCAAGAAGTTCGGTTTCAAGGACGTCTTCGCGCACGGCATGCTGTCGATGGCCTTCCTCGGCCGCATCGTCACCTCGTATGTACCGCAGGCCCAGGTGAAGAAGCTCGGTACGCGTTTTACCTCGATCACCTGGGTGGGCGACGTCATCACGGTGAGCGGAAAAGTCACCGGCAAGCGCGAGGAGAACGGCCAAAAACTGGTCGACCTCGAGGTCAAGTGCACTAACCAGAACGGCCAGGACACGTTGCAGGGCGACGCCACTGTTGTCCTCAACTAATCGCAGGAGTGAGAAGCATGGGTCAGATGGATGGCAAGGTCGCGATCGTCACCGGTTCGGGACGCGGCATTGGCAAGGAAATCGCGCTGCGTCTGGTGCGTGACGGTGCCAAGGTGGTCATCAACGACATCGACGACGCGCCGGCCAAGGAGACCGTCGAAGAGATCATCAAGATGGGCGGCAAGGCGGTTGCCTGCAACGGCGACGTCGCCAAGCCCGATTTCGGCGACCGCATCGTCAAGGCCGCGGTCGATGCGTTTGGCGACTGCCATGTCGTAGTCAACAATGCCGGTTATACGTGGGACTCGGTGATCCAAAAGATGACCGACGATCAATGGTACGCCATTCTCGACGTTCACCTGACGGCGCCTTTCCGCGTCCTGCGGGCCTTCCAGCAGCATTTCCGGCAGGCCGTCGAAAAGGAACGCGCCGAAGGCAAGCGGGTCGTACGCAAGGTCGTGAACATTTCCTCGACCTCCGGTGTGAACGGCAATGCCGGTCAGTCCAATTACTCGGCCGGCAAGGCGGGCATCATCGGCCTGACCAAGACGCTCGCCAAGGAATTCGGCCGCTACGATGTCACGGTCAACGCCGTGGCGTTCGGCTACATCCAGACCCGCCTCACCAAGCCGCTGAGCCAGGGCGAGGAAGGCGAGATCGAGGTCCAGGGCCGCAAGGTCAAGATCGGCGTCCAGGGCGGCCGAATCGCCGCCATGAACCAGATGATCCCGCTCGGCCGCGGCGGTCTTCCGACCGAAGCGGCGGGCTCGGTATACCTGTTCTGCAGCCCCGACAGCGACTACGTGTCGGGCCAGTGCCTGGTAGTGAATGGCGGGCTCTAGCCGCTGAGCGCTGACAGATCATCGTAAAGTGGCGAAGCCCCGCACTTCCAGTGCGGGGCTTCTGCATTGAGGGGCCTGCGCCACGCGGCTGTACCGTCTCGCATCATCCGTGATAGTCCAACGGAGATGCGGCTTTTCATGGAAACCAGTCACGAATCCGACTGGGCACGCGGCCAGTGGCGGGCCCTTGCCGAAACCTGGCAACAGGCCGGCCACGTCGAACTCGTGTCCTCCATGGACGAGGCCGACACCATCCTGATCACCCTGGCGGACTGCAAGGCGCCCTATCCCGATACGATCGCCTCGGTGGCGCGCTCCGGCGCCTACGCCGAGCATCCCGACAAGAGCTTCGTGTTCGACACCCAGGATACGCCGCTCGGTCTCTATCCTGGCCTCTACTGTTCGTTGCGCCGCCTGATGTTCAGCGCGTCGCGCCACCGCACCAGCTGCTACATGCAGTCGTTCAACGAGTTCATCGGTTTTGCGGAGGCGGGGGCCGCGCCGGACTTCCGCTATCTCTTCACGTTCCAGGGCAACCTCACCTCCAAGACCCGCGGACAGCTGTTCGCGGCGAATTACGGTCGCGACGACGTGTTGATCGAGCGCACTCAGCCATTCTGGACGGACACTGGCGGCCATCGCGCGTTCAAGCAGCAATATGCCCTGAAGATCCTGCAGAGCCGCTACGTGCTTTGTCCACGCGGTATCGGGACCTCGACGTTCCGGCTGTTCGAGACCATGCAAAGCGGCCGCGTGCCGGTGATTCTGTCCGATGCCTGGGTGCCGCCGGCGGGCATCGACTGGAATGCTTTCAGCCTGCGGGTGCCAGAGCGCGATATCGGGCGGCTGCCGGAGATCTGCCATGAGGCACTGCCGCGCTGGGACGGCATGGCCGCCGAGGCACGCCGCGTCTGGCAGGAATGGTTCAGCCCGGCCGGCATGGGTAAGCTGGTGCGCTCGAGCGTCGAGGATATCCGGCGGACCCGGCATTTTGGCGAGGGCTTCTATCGGCTCGGCTGGCCCCTGCGCCGATCGGTGGCGAATTTCCGCCAAACCGCCGCGCATGCGGTTTCGAGGCTGCGTCGACGCTCCTAGCGCAGGCGGTCAAGCTTGCCGGTCTCCAGCGGCTGCATCATCAGGATCCAGAAGCGCCGCAGCAACCGAAGGAACTGATATCGTTTGGGCATGAAGGGCAGCTCAGTGTGGGCTCGCATCCAGGCATAAAAATACATGCGCCAGTTGCGGAAGCGCGGCGAGCCCATCAGGTGTCGCCAGTGGGCGTCCTCGACGACCAGGCTCTGCAGGATCCGCGAGTTGTTGTACTCGGTCGGATACTTGATGAAATAGCGATGCTCGTGGCTGTAGGTGCCGCCGGTCCAGCGCGTGGTGCCGGTCGATGGCCGAAGCGAGTACATCAGGTACGGGAAGAAGCGCACGGAGCGTAGCAGTCCGAGCTCGCCGAAGCGGAACTTGATGAACGATTCGAGATTCCAGTTCGGTCGTCCCAGCGCCTTCATGCGGCCGGCAAGCGCCACGGGATCGGAAAAGACGTCCCGCGCAACGTCGAGGAACGGCTTGAAAAAGCGTTTCGGCACCATGATGTGGCGGTCGGTGAAGCCGTTGTAGCGCTCGCCGTCGGGCACGTAGATGTGCTCGGGCGAGAAAAGTTCCAGACCCGGGTGCCGCATCGGCCACATGAAGTCCGAGCGGGTGATGATCAGCCAGTCATAGGCCTCGAGAGCGCCTGTCTCCTCGAACTTGCGGCGCAGGAAATCGCGGAAGAACACCAGGATTCCCGCGCTGCCGGGATGCTGCAGCGTCGGATGCTTGATGCCGCCCAGCCACTGGTCGCGCAGTTCGAGCAGGACCCGCCAGTCGCGCCCCTCGGCATATTCGTCGAAGGCCACGGTCCAGTCGTCGGGCTCCTTGTATTGCCAGATGTACTTTGCCGTGTCGTAGAAGGGATTGCGCGTCTCTCGCGCGTTGTCGCCGATGCATAGGGCGAGGTCGGCGCCCAGCCGGTCGAGGAAGTTCTCCTTGAACAGCGGGAAGGTCAGTTCGTGGGCGCGCGTTTCGGCAAGAACGATGATCAGAACTTTCGCGGACATCGGCGCCGAACTCCTTGCGGCGGCACGCTGCCTGTATTTGCCCGCAGGTTCAAGCCCGCGCCAGCGTGGCCCAGCGCCCCGGTGTCACTCCGAATCTCGAGGCGAAATGGCGGGTGAGGTGGCTCTGGTCGGCGAATCCCGTCGTGGCCGCTGCTTCGGCGGGCTTCATGCCCTCGGCAATCAGCCTCTGCGCCTCGAGGAGCCGGCGTCCGACCTGATAACGGTGAGGAGACGTGCCGTGCACGGTGCGGAAGTGACGGGCGAGGGCGAAGCGGTCGAGGCCGCTGAGCCGCTCAAGTTCCTCCGATGCAACTGTACGATGCGCTTCGGCATCCAGGAAATCGCGGGCAAGTGCAACGGCGCGGCGCGCCGCAGGCCCCGGCCGTAGCCGCCGTCCGTCGCTGCGGGCGGCCAGCCGCTCGGCCAGCCGTCCGACAATGGCGTCCTGCGCTAACGGCTCGAGCGGGCGCGGGAAGTCGCCGAAGGCCTCGCCGAGCAGCGCGCTGAGCACGGGGTCCTCGGTCACAACCTCGGGCACGAAGGGCGGCGGAGCGTCCTCGAGGGCCGCGCCGACGGCGCCAGGATCGACATAGAGCATGCGATAGGCGAAGCCGCGATCGACCCCGGCATGGCCGTCATGGGCCTCGTCGGGGTGGATGATCATGACCTGGCCAGCCCGGCTGGTGCGCAGGCTGCCACGGTAATGGAAAGACTGGGCGCCCCAGATCGTCAGGCCGACTGCATAGGTCTCGTGCCGGTGCAAATCGTAGGCATGACCGCCGAAACGGGCGCTGAGGCGCTGCAGGCCAGCCTTGGGCTGGTCGAAGCGGATCCGGTCCGGGGAAGCGGTGGAGGGCTGCACGATCGTTCAAGATTTGAGCCGCCGGAGATGCGATATCAAGCCCATGATCTATGAAACCAAGACGGCACTGGTGCTGCGTCGGGACCTCGCGCCGTGGCAACTCGCCAATGTCGCAGCCTTTCTCGCCGGCGGGATGGCTGCCACCGAGGACCATCTCAAGGGAGACCCCTATATCGATGCATCGGGGCGTGCCTACAGTGCACTGATTCGTGAGCCGATCTTCGTCTTCGGCGCCACGCTCGACGAACTGAGACGCACCCATGCGCGGGCGCTGACGCGCGACCTCAAGCCCGCGATCTATATCGAGGAAATGTTCAAGACCACTAACGATGCCGAAAATCGCGCGGCCTTTGCCGCGGCGCCGCTCGATGCTCTCAATCTGGTCGGGCTTGGCCTGCATGCTGCGCGCAAAACGATCGACAAGATCACCGGCGGCCTGAAGTTCTTCTAGCGAACACGATCGACCGCGCCGGTATCGACCGGCTGCAACAGCAGCACGAAAAATCGGCGGACCATGCGCAGGAAGCGAAGGCGGGCGGGAATCTCGTAGCGCTCGGCGCCGGTACGCATCAGACAATAGGCGTACATGCGCCAGTTGAAGAAGCGCCGCCAGCCGATCAGATGCCGCCAGTCGGCCGGTTCGGCGACCACCGCCTGAAGGGCGATCGAACTAGTGTATTCCCGTCGGTACTTGATGAAAACCCTGAGCTGGGCGTTGTAGTCGCCTTCCGACCATCGCGTAGGGCCGTCCGGTGCGCGCACCAGGTACATGAAATAGGGCGAGAAGCGCACGTGCTTCAGTAGGCCGGTCTCGGCAAAATGGAACTTGAGGAAGCCCTCGGTGCTCCAGGTCCGGTTGCGGGCTTTCAGGCGGCGGGCGAGATCTTCGGGCCGCTCGAAGATGTCGCGGGTCAAGTCGAGAACCTGCCGGATGAATCTTGCCGGTATCAGCATGTGCCGGTCGGTGAAGCCGCCCCAGCGCTCGCCGTCGGGCACCCAGACATACTCGGGCGAGAACAGATCGAGATCTGGATGAGGGATCGGATACATCATGTCCGATCGGGTGATGAGGAACCAGTCGTACCGGTCGAGCACGCCCGCCGTCTCCATTTGGCGGCGCAGGAATTCACGGAACGCGATCAGAAAATGCCCGGTGCCCGGCCACCGATACGCCGGATCCTTGATGCCGCCGATCC
Organism: uncultured Alphaproteobacteria bacterium; assembly: GCA_963923875.1. GTDB lineage: Bacteria > Pseudomonadota > Alphaproteobacteria > Reyranellales > Reyranellaceae > Reyranella. The sequence continues at coordinate 36,123 of CAWUOG010000001.1, read as the reverse complement.
AGCCATCGGGAACTTCCAGCAGGCAGCGCCAGTTGCGGCCCTCCGCCATCTCGTCGAGCGCCGCCGACCAGTCCTCGGCGCCGTCCATTCTCGACTCCGGGAACTTCCAGACATACTTGGCGTGTTCGTAGAAGGGATTATGCGTCTCGCGCGGACCGTCGCCGACGCAGAGCGCAAGGTCGGCTCCGAGCCGATCGAGCAGGTTCTGCTTGAAGGCGCCGAAGGTCACTTCGTGCGCTCGGGTCTCGGCCAGCACGACGACCAGCACGCGATTGGTCATACGCGGCTCACGCGACGAACAGCCGGGCGCCGGTGGGCAGGGTGCGGGCGGCATCGAGCGCCTCCATCGTGGAGCGGTAGCCGACCTCGATGGCGGCATCGAAACTGGTCCAGTCGAGCAGGTCGTAGCTGGTCATCGGCGGCACGATCAGCAGATCGGCGGCGGCACGGTCTTCCATCGCGCGCGCGGCGCTGGCGATCAGCGCCGAGCGCAGCAGGATGCGCACGATCGACGGAATCGGCAGCGTTTCCTTGCGCTTCCAGACCAGACGCCGGAAAAACTCCCAGGCCGACCACGAATCGTCGGCCCCGGCGCCCGCGCCGGCCGACAATGCGCCGCCGGTGTCGATGTCGATGCCGATGGTCGTGCCACGCCCCAGTCGCCGCATCGGACGCACCGGGAAATTGTCGATCACGCCGCCGTCGACATGGACGTTTCCCGCATCGTTGAAGGGCGGCAGCACGCCAGGCAGCGAGACCGAAGCACGCAGCCAGCGCCACAACCGGCCATTGGTGTGGATATCGGCGGTCGAGGTCGTGAGATTTCCGGTAACGCAATAGAAGGGCAGGATCAGGTCCTCTATGTCCTTCTCGCCGAAGGCGGCGCGCAGCAGTCGCGTCACTCGCCGGCCGCTGAACATCGACACAAAGGGGAGGGTGTAGTCGCTGAGCGGATTGGCGTCGACGAAGGCCCGACGGAAGCGCTCGTGCATTTCCTCGTCGCTCCAGCGAGCGGCAACGGCGGCGGCGACGATCGCACCCATGCTGGTGCCGCCGGTCAGGTCAACGGGCACGCCCGACGCCCGCAGCGCCTTGATCGCGCCGATATGCGTGAAGGAACGCGCGCCACCGCCTGCCATCACCACGCCCACGGCATGACCGGTGATGAGGCGTGCCAGGCGGTCGAAATCCGACGGCAGGTCGAGCCTTACGTGGTGATGCTGGCCGTAGGAGCCGCCGGCCATCAGCGGCGCCGTCGACCCGGAAGACGGGTCATGGCCTTCGTGCAGCAGGACCAACTCGCGACGGCGATGGAAGACGGCGCCGGGTGGCATGCTCTCGATCTCGAACGGGACGCGGGTCGGCTGATCGTTGTCGGCATTGCGCACCACCACCAGGCAGTCGGCCTGGCGAAGGCAGAGTTGGGTCCAGGGCGTCAGGGTGGCGTCGGCTCGGTAAAGGACGAAGGCGGAATCCATCTCGCATCGCGCGAACCAGTCGGGCTCGCGGCGTTGCGATTCCGGTCCCAGCATCTGCACCTGATCGCCGATGCGGCCCAGCGCCGCCGACAGCAGCACCGCGAAGCGGGCAGACGGAACATCGGGCCCGGTTGGGAGCAGGGCGAAGGTACGCGGTTGGCGCCGCCGCTTGGCCGGTCCCATGGCGTTGCGCAGCGCGATGTTGCGCATCAGGGCCGGCAAGACCTCCGGGTGGTGGGTGGTGAGCGAGTCGAAACTCGACCGCGAGAGACGCCACACTTCGCTGTCGCGCAGCGCCGCAACGCTGCGCGTGCGCATGGTGTGCGACAGCAGCGACATCTCGCCGACGATGTTGCCGGGCGTGATCTCGGCGATCAGGCTGGGCTCCTCCGGAGCATCGCCCTCGTCGTGGCGGAACACGCCGAGACAGCCGCTGGCGACGACGAAGACGGCATCGGCGTTCTCTCCCTGGTGGAAGAGCGGCGTGCCGCCCGGCAGGTTCAATAGGGTCATCTCGCGCTCGATGGCCGACATGCTGGCGGCGTCGAGGTCGGAGAATAGCGGCGCACGCTGCAGCGCCCGCCATAGCCGCAGCCGCGCGGGATCCGAGGTCGCGGGAGCTGCGGCGTCAGTCACGATCGAAGCGCGCCGTAGCCTCAGCCACCGGTCATGCCTTTCAGCGCCCAGCCGATCGTCTGGTCGGCGCGGGCCCACACCATCTCCCGCCACTTGGCGCCGGCGGGGAAGAAACGCTCCTTCATGTCGGCTTTGAGGGTGCGAGCCAGATTGGAATTCAGGTCGCCGCGCTGATGCAGCCAATTGTCGGCACGCACCGCATTCAGTACCTCGGGCACCGAGTAGGTGCCGTACTCGATGGCGATCGGAGTCACCGCGGCATCGGGCAACTCCTGAGGAAAGCAGTCGGTCATGACGCCAACCACGACGGCCGAAGTCGAAGTGCCGCCCTCTGGCGAGGTCATTTCGTCGCCGTACCAAACCTTGGCGCGGGCGAAGGATTTTGCCGTGGGCGGTACGGCGCAGATCAGTTCGCCGTGACCGAACGGACCGAGGCCCGTATGGAAGTCGATTACGGCCACTTCCCGGGCCCGGCCCAGTTCCTCGCGGGCGACGGCGCGGAGGGTGCGGTTGCTCCAACCCGGCCGGCTGCCGCCGTAGAAGATGCCATCCGGGTGGCTGTACTGGCCGCCGGTAATGGCGCCCTGCAGTGCAAAGGCTCCGTTCTGTTGGGCGTAGGCGTCGAGCACACGCTGCGCCTCGGCGAGGCCATTTTCGTCCCAGGTCTTCGGCAGCAGGGCGTGCGCCAGGGCGCTATAGCCGTCGTTCCTGGGATAGGCCTTGTCGTGGTCGACGAAATTGCGATTGAGATCGACATTGTCTTCGGTGACCCGGCGCGTCCAGGCAAAGCCGTACGGGTTGACCGCATGCAGGATCAGCGCGCCCGTGTCCTTGGGCAGCTTCGCCGGCCCGCCAGTGCGCAGCCACGCGATCTGGGCGCCCGAGCCGCAGTGGCCCTCGACGCCGTGCGTGCTTGAAATCAGCACCAGCATGTTCGTCGCGTCGGCAGGCCCAAAACGTGCGGTGTCGAGATAGAGTGCCTCGCCACTGGGGCCTCGAGCGTGCGGATTGGGCCAGGAACGGATTGCACCGCCGGCCTCGGCGGCCGCACCACAGAATTTGGTCCGCGCTTCCGCATAGCTCTCGGAAAAGCAATCTGGAATCGAAACCATTTTTCCTCCCGGGTGGCATGCTAGCATGAACGCCGCAGGGGATTCTTCCCGATGGAATCGGCACAGGAGCGGGTATCGCCAAGGGCGATTTCGGCTCCTGGACCTGGGAGTTGAAACGCAGGATCGAGCGAGTGTCCGCCGAAGAGGTGCAGGTTTTCTTGCCCTACGGCGGCCATGCGGCGTGGCCGGGCTGCCTGACGACGCCGGCGCCTTCGATCCTTCCGATCAGCGGTAGGGCACCCTGTCAGGAATCGTACTTCAACAGCGCTTCGACGGGCACCGGCAGTTTCTTGCGGCCTTCCAGGAAGGTCAGTTCGATGATGCAGGCTGCCGCCGGCACGACCGCGCCCACTTGCTCGAGCAGGGTCACGGCGGCGGACATGGTGCCGCCGGTTGCCAGCAGGTCATCGACCAGCACCACCCGCTTGCCCTTGTCGACGGCGTCGGCCTGGATCTCGATCGTGTCCGTGCCGTACTCGAGGGCATAGGTGTGGCGCACGGTGATACCCGGCAGTTTGCCCTTCTTGCGGAGCATGACGAAGCCAGTACCCAACGCGATCGCAAGTGGTGCTGCCAGCAGGAAGCCACGCGACTCGATACCAGCCAGCACGTCAGGCTTGTAGGCCTTCACCGTTTCGGCCATCTGCTCGATGGTGGCGTGCCAGGCCTTGGGATGGGCCAGCAGAGTGGAGATGTCGTAGAATAGGATGCCGGGCTTGGGAAAATCCGGGATCGAGCGAATGTGCTTCTTGAGATCGATCGGGTCGGCCATGTCGAGTCCTGTCCTCACTGATAAGCTGGCGGCGGCACGAAGCTGCGGTATTCCTTCTCGAGCAGCTTGGCGAACTCGATGCAGGTGTAATCGTCGTACTGGCGGCCGATGATCTGAACGCCGATCGGGAGTCCGTCCCTGGTCTGCCCGATCGGAGCGGCGGAAGCGGGCAGCAGGGTGACACCGGCGTAGCCCGCCCAGAAGATCTGGTCGACCACCGGTACCTTCTTGTTGTTGACGACAATGGTGCGCAGGTGCCGAAGGCCTTGCTGGTCGTGCGGGAAAGCTGCCGTCACCGCGACCGGGCAAAGCATCAGGTCATAATCGTCGAAGAAGGCGTCCCAGGCGAGCCGCATGCGGTGGCGTTTCTCGTTCAGGCGCAGCCAGGTGCGGTGCGAGAGCGTGTTGCCGCGCTGCATCTGGGCGAAGTAGCTCTTGTCGTCGTCGGGCAGGGCCGCGACGTCGCGGAGCGCCGCGTTGTAGGCATCGTCGGGGATGCGTGCCGATGTTGCCGCGCGCAGCAGCCGGACATAGACGTCGTTCAACTCGGCCGTATCGATTGCCGGCCGCGCCGTGTCGCTGACCTTCGCCTTCTTCCTGCCCAGGAAGTCGGCAAGCTTCTGGATCTCGCCCTGCACGGATTGGTCAGCTTCAGCGTTGGGATCGGAGAGCAGCACCGCCACCTTGTAGTCACGCAGCTTCTTTTTGCGCGCCTTGGGCAGGCTGAGCGTCCAGCCGCGGCCATCGATGGCGTCAGGACCGGCCATGACGCTCATGGCGATCTCGAGATCCTCCGCGCCGCGGGCCAGTGGGCCGACGACCCCGATATCGCCGCTGGTCGAGACGGCACCGCCGAGCGCATGGCCCTTGGGCGACACGACGCCCCACGTTGGTTTGTGGCCATATACGCCGCAATAGTGCGCGGGATTGCGAATGGAGGCACCGATGTCGCTGCCGGCTTCAATGCCGGTCAGGCCGGCGGCAAGCGCTGCACCCGAGCCGCCCGACGAGCCTCCGGGCGTGCGCGAGAGGTCCCAAGGGTTGTTGGTCGAGCCATAGACTTCGTTGTAGCTCTGCCAGTCGGCCAAATTCAGCGGCACGTTGGTCTTGCCGAACAGGATGACGCCGGCATCGATCATGCGTTGGGCGACCAGTGAATTCTTCTCTGCCCTGTGGTTCCTGAACGCGGGGTCGCCCCAGGTCGTTGCATAGCCGGCGACGTCAAACGATTCCTTGATCGTCATCGGCACGCCGTGTAGCGGCCCCAGCTTCTTGCCGGCCTTGACCGCCTTGTCGGCGGCCTTGGCGCGCTTTCGTGCGCCTTCGATGTCGGAGGCAATGACGGCGTTCAATTCCGGATTGTAGGCCTCGACCCTTTTTACATAGAGATCGAGCAGTTCGAGGCAGCCGATCTTCTTCTTCCGGATCGACGAGGCGAGCTGCTTGGCAGTGCGGAAAGGCAGGTCGAGGGATTTTGACATGATGCTGCCGTAGCATATTGTTCCGGCCTCGGTGAAGAAGACTGGTGGGAAGTAACCGGCGTGACAAAATTGCCCGCCTCCTGCATGCGATTTGCCCTGCCTCTGGGCACTTCGTTCTTCATGACCTTCCTGGTGTCGGGTGTGGCAACCTGGCGGGTTCTGGGTCTGTCGATTGGTATGATCGAAACCTGGATGACGTCCTGGATAGTGTCCTGGGCAGTCGCATTCCCCACCATGTTCGTGATGTTGCCGCGCGTGCGGCGCTGGCTGAGCTACTTTATCGAGGAAGGCTGATGGTGGCCGAACTTCCGGGTGACAATCTTTTCGCCGGGCTCGCCAGCGGAGCTCGCGATGAGCGATTCGATTTGCTGGCACAATCGCCCGGCACGCGCATCGAGCGCATCGTATCGACCGGTCAGGCGAGCCCGCCCGGCTTCTGGTATGACCAGCCAGAAGACGAATTCGTTGTTCTGTTGAGCGGCGCTGCCCAGCTGCGCCTCGAGGCCGGCAACCGGCTCCTCGACATGAAGCCGGGCGACTGGATCGACATTCCTGCCCGCTACCGCCATCGCGTCGAGGCGACACAAGCCGACCCGCCGACGGTGTGGTTGGTCGTGCACCGCAAGCGTCCTTAGCGAGGCCGAGGCTTCACACGCGCCGTTGCCTCGGCGACCAGCGGATCGTCGGGCCAGTAGTGCTTCGGGTAGCGGCCCTTCAGCTCGGCCTTCACGTCCCGGTAGCCGCTCTTCCAGAAGCTCGCGAGGTCGCGTGTCACCTGAACCGGCCGCCGCGCCGGCGACAGAAGATGGATCGTCATCGGCACTTTGCCGCCGGCGATGCGCGGTGTGTCGATCAGACCGAACATTTCCTGCAGACGCACCGACAGGGTCGGCTCCGCGGGATTGGCATAATCGATGGGAATGCGCGAACCGCTGGGTACCTCGATATGGGACGGAGCGAGGCGGTCGAGGTCGCGCTGCTTCTCCCATGGCACCAGCGCACGCAGCGCCGCCCCGAGATCGACGCGAGACAAGTGGCTGCGCCGCGACGCGTCATTGAGGAAGGGGGCCAGCCAGTCGCCGAGGCTGGCGAGCAACGCGTCGTCGGACAGGTCCGGCCAACTCGCGTCGTGCAGGCGCAGGAAATTGATGCGCTGGCGCCAGGCCTGCAAGTCATCGGTCCAGGGCAGGCAGGCAAGCCCCATCTGACGCACGCCCTCGATCATCGCGGCCTTGAGCTTCTCGGGATCGCTGCGGGAGAGTGGCTTGTCGTCCAGCACCAGTGCCCCCAGCCGACGTTGCCGCCGCGCCTGCACGGCGCCGTCCTGAGCATTCCAGCGCAGCACCTCCTCGTCGGCGATGCGGTCGGCGTAGGCCTCCTCGATGCCGGCAGGGGTGATCGGCGCGGCGAGAAACACCCGAGCATCCTGGCCGGAGCCGTCGAGATCGGCGACCACCAGGAATTCCTCGTTGGCCAGCGCATCGCCTTCGGGCAACGCGACGCCGCGGCCACCCGACAGCAGGTAGCGTCCGGCCAAGCCGGGCCGTCGTCGGCCAATGCGATCGGGATAGGCAAGTGCAAGCAGCTCACCCGTCATCGCCACGTCGGGAGTTCCCGTGTCTCCCCTTGGCGTGAGCCGGCGCGCCACTTCTGCGATCTGGCGAGGTGCCTTGCCGGCCAGTGCAAGATCGACCCGGTGACGCAGATCGACGTCTCGCTGGCCGGGCGGCAGGCGCAGAAAATCGCGCTCGTTCAGGATGGCGGCCAGCAAGGCGGCGACCCGGCCCTGACCCAACTCGCGGCCCTTCAGCACCAGATGGGCGAGCCGCGGATGCTGGCCGAGCCGCACCATGGCGCGGCCGTGGGGCGTGATCGTGCCGCCGGTATCGATTGCGCCAAGATCGTGCAGCAACGCACGCGCCGTGGCCAGCGCGGCTGCAGGCGGTGGTGTGAGCCACGGCAAAGTGGTGCCGTCGGTTCCCCAGGCGGCCAGCTCGAGCGCCAGCGGTGCAAGGTCGGCGTCGAGGATTTCCGGCGGCGTAAAGGGCAGCAAGCCGCGCTGCGCTTCCTCGGTCCAAAGCCGGTAGCACACGCCCGGCTCCAGGCGGCCGGCGCGGCCCCGCCTCTGGTCGGCCGAGGCCTGGCTGACCCGCACCGTTTCGAGACGGGTCATACCGGATCGCGGCGAAAATCGCGGGACGCGCATCTGCCCGCCGTCGACCACGATACGTACGCCCTCGATGGTCAGGCTGGTTTCGGCGATCGAGGTGGCCAACACCACCTTGCGGCGGCCGGCGGGAGAGGGCGCGATGGCACGATCCTGTTCGGCGGGCGAGAGGTCGCCATAGAGTGGGGCTATATCGACGTTCGGACCGGCGTCGCGCAGCGCTTCCTCGACTCGGCGGATTTCCCCGACGCCTGGAAGAAACACCAGCGCACTGCCGCCTTCCTCACCCAGCGCGCGGCGCACCACCGACGCCACATTGCCCTCGAGCCTTCCGGAAGGTTCGCGGTCGAGGTAACGCGTGTCGACCGGAAACATCCGTCCGGCGGAGTCGATGACCGGCGCACCGCCCAAACGCTCGGCCACAGGGCCCGGGTCTAGCGTTGCCGACATGGCAATCACTCTCAGATCCTCGCGCAAGGCGGTCTGCGCCTCGCGTACAAGGGCAAACGAAAGGTCGGTCTCCAGCCCGCGCTCGTGCAATTCATCGAAGATCACGCAGCCGATGCCGTCCAGGGACGGATCGTCCTGCAGCATCCGCAGGAACAGGCCGTCGGTCACGACTTCGATGCGCGTGCGTGGGCCGACGCGGGTGTCGAGCCGCACGCGATAGCCAACTGTCTCGCCGACCGGCTCGCCCAAGCTCTGCGCCATGCGCCGCGCCGCGGCACGGGCCGCCAGCCGCCGAGGTTCCTGCATCACGATCTTGCCGGTGCCGAGCCACGGCGCGTCGAGCAGGGCGAGCGGCACGCGTGTCGTCTTGCCGGCCCCCGGCGGCGCCACAAGCACGGCGGCATTGCGCGCCTCGAGGGCCGCTTGCAGGCGCGGCAGAGCTTCGTCGACGGGCAGCGTATCCATGGGCAGCGAAACCATCGGCCGCGCTTATAGCCTATGATGTCCGGCAAGACCGGAGGAAACGCCTTGCTGAAACTGACCTTCTGCCTACGGCGCTTGCCGGCGCTCAGCCACGCCGAGTTCTGCGACTACTGGCTGAACAAGCATGGTCCGCTGGTGCGCCGCCTTCAGCCGGCCCTGGGGATGGCGCGATACGTCCAGGTGCATCGTCTGGACGATGTGCTCGAGGAGACCTTGGGCGGCGGCATGCGCAAAGTACGCGGTGCACCGGCTCCCTATGATGGAATCGCCGAGCTGTGGTGGGAGTCGGAGGAAGCTTTACGCGGTAGCGGCCGCACCAGGGATGGCCGCGAGGCCGGCCGGCTGCTGCTCGAGGACGAGGCGCGCTTCATCGACCTCGGGAGGTCACCGCTTTGGCTTAATCGAGAGAAGGAGATCTATCCCGGCGATGCTAAGGTGTCGGCATGAAGCGTAGAACCTCGAGACGCCAGTTTCTCGCCGCAGGAACCGCCCTGGGATTGGCGCCTGCATTGTCTGCAGGTGCGCAGACGGCCGAAAGATATCCTGCCCGTCCGATCAAGATGGTGGTCGGCTATTCGCCGGGCGGCGGCAACGATCTGATCGCACGTATCGTGGCAACCCGCTTGCAGGGAAAGCTCGGTCAACCGGTGATCGTTGAGAACAAGCCCGGTGCACAGTCGATCGTCGCTGCCGAAATGGTCGCAAAGGCACCGCCCGACGGATACACGCTGCTCGTCGCCCCGAGCGGGCCGCTGACGATCAATCCGGCGGTGTACGCCAAGCTGCCCTACGATCCGGTCAAGGATTTCGCACCGTTGTCGCTGCTGGCGGAGTTTCCACTTTTGCTGATTGTCGGCGGCGAGCAGCCGGTGAAATCGGTGAAGGAGCTGGTGGAGTACGGCCGCGCCAACCCGAAGCTTGCCAACTACGCCTCCAGCGCCACGCCGTTCCAGCTCGCAGCCGAGCTGTTCAACCAGCGCACCGATTCGAAGTTTCAGCACATCCCTTTCCGCGGCAGCGGTGACATGGCCCAGGCCGTGATGTCCGGCCAGGTCCTGATGGCTTTCGCCGATTCAGGGCCAATCGTCGGGCCCCTCAAGGCCGGCAAACTGCGTGCCCTCGGGATCACCACCGCGCGCCGCCCGCCGGACTTTCCGGACGTTCCGACCATGGCCGAGAGCGGCGTCAGCGACATGGAAATCTCGTTGTGGACCGGGCTGGTAGCACCTGCGGGCACGCCTGCGGAGGTTCAAGCGATGCTGCAGGATGCCGTCGTCGACACCCTGGAGATGCCTGTCGTCAAGGAGGCGATGGACGCGATCTCGGTCGACGCCCGCGGTACATCGAGCAAGGAATTCGCCGAGATAATCGTTCGTGACATCGCCCGCTGGAAGGCGGTGGCGGCGAAGGCCAACATCAAGATCGAATGAGCGCGCCATGGACAGCAATGAGGCACGGCATTCGGCCGCCCACTACTTCCTCGAAGGCCTGAACGAGATCGGCTTCGACTACCTGTTCTGCAACTTCGGCACCGACCACGCGCCCCTGATCGAGGCGATGGCATCGTTCAAGAAGGCTGGCCGCAAGATGCCTGCGACCATCCTCTGCCCTCACGAGAATACCGCTGTTCACATGGCGGCGGGCTATGCCATCGCGACCGGTCGGGGGCAGGGCGTAATGGTCCATGTCGATGCCGGCACCGCCAACTCGGCGATGGCGCTGCACAATCTCTGCCGCGCCCGTATCCCGGTGATGCTGATGGCCGGCAAGGCGCCCTTCACGACGCGAGGCGAGTTGCTGGGCAGCCGTGACACCTACGTGCATTTTGTGCAGGAGCCGTTCGACCAGGCGAGCGTGGTCCGGCCCTACACCAAGTGGGAATACAATCTGCCGTCGGGTGTGATCGCCAAGGAGGCGCTACGCCGCGCCCATACAGTGATGGAGAGCGATCCCAAAGGGCCTGTCTATCTGACCTTTCCGCGCGAAACCCTGACCGAGGCATTCGGCGAGGGGGCGATTCGCTCCTATCCGGCCGAGCGCTTCGGGGCGGTCGGCGCGCGTGGTGTGGATGCGGCCGCGGTCGAGGCGGTCGCCGATCGGATCCTGGCGGCCGAACGGCCGCTTCTGATAACCGCCTATGCCGGCCGCAACCTCGCGGCACCGGCGCTGCTCGACGAGCTGGCGCGCTTCGCCGGCATCCAGGTCGTCGAATTCAATCCGCTCTATGTGAACCTGCCTCACGACAGTCCATGTCACGGCGGCTTCGCCCCGGCCAAGGCGCTGATCGAAGCAGACGTCGGGCTGATGGTGGACGTCGACGTGCCGTGGATTCCGTCCGACATGCCGGATAACCCGTCGACATGGTGGGCACAGATCGACGTCGACGCCGAAAAGCGCAATTTTCCGATGTGGAACTTCCCGGGAAACCTGCGCCTGCAGGGAGACAGCCACCGCGTGTTGTCCGATCTGCTCGCGGTGCTGAAGGCGAAGGCCGATGCGGGATTCCGGCAACGGGCAGCAGCGCGTGTGGCCCGACTCGCCGAGGCCGCCAAGACGCGACGCGAGCAGGCCGCCAAGGCCGCGGCCAGCCGCGGCGTGCCCGGCCAGATCAGCCCGCACTATCTTTGTGCGGTGCTTGCAAAGGCGTTGCGGCCCGACGACATCGTGCTCAACGAAGCTATCCGCAACGGTCCGGTCGTTTTCGCCCAGATGCCGCGCACACGGCCCGGCACGCTGGTCGGTCTGGCAGGTGGCGGCCTTGGCTTCTCGGGCGGCATGGCATTGGGCCTGAAACTCGCGGAACCCACGCGGACGGTCGTGCAGATCGTCGGCGACGGCACCTTCTATTTCTCCAACCCCCAATCGAGCCTTGCCGTCGGCAAGCAGTACAGGTTGCCGGTTTTGACGGTAGTGCTCGACAACACTGGCTGGGCCGCGGTCAAGGAAGCGACGCTACGGGTTTACCCGGACGGGGAGGCCAGGGCCGCCGCCGACTACGGCGCGACCCTGGCGCCCGACATGGACTTCGCCAAGGTCGCGGAGGCGGCTGGCGCCCATGGCGAACTGGTCGCCGATCCCGATGCCGTCGAGGGCGCCGTCGCACGCTGCCTTGCTGCGCTGAACTCCGGTCGTTCGGCGGTGCTTCACGCCAAAGTCACGAGGCTCTGAACCATGTCCCTTTCCGTCGAAGCCCTCGATCATCTCGTGATGAACGTGAAGGACGTCGAGGTGTCGGCTGCCTGGTATGAGCGCGTGCTGGGCATGAAGCGCGTCAACACCGAGCCGCGCCCCGGCGCGAGGGTCACGTCGATGCATTTCGGCCGTCAGAAGATCAACTTGCGGCCCGAGTGGGCGACGCAGAAGCAGTGGTTCACGGGCCGGGCTATCGCGCCGGGCAGTGACGATCTCTGTTTCCTTACGAAGGCCACGCCACAGCAGGTCGCCGATCATTTCAGGGACTGCGGTGTCGCTATCGAAGAAGGGCCCGGCGAGAAGCAAGGCGCGATGGGCGTGATTGTCTCGGTCTATTGCCGCGATCCCGACGGCAACCTGATCGAAGTCTCGTCCTACAAGTAGGTCAGCGCCTGCTCGCCAGCAGTTCGATCGTCTCGATCACACCGGTCGGGTCGGCAACTCCCTTGCCGGCGATGTCGAAGGCGCATCCATGCGCCACCGACGCGAACAGGATTGGCACACCGATCGTCATTGCCGAGGCGCGCAGCGGCGAGATCAGCTTGATCGGGATGTGCCCTTGGTCGTGGAACATCGCGAGATAGACATCGTGTTTGCGCTGACTGAGCAGCAGGTCGGCGCCGACCGGTCCGTCCGCAGCGATGCCGCGCTTCCTCAGTTCGATCACTGCGGGCTTGGTGACGCGCTCGTCGTCGTCCCCGAACAGCCCGTCTTCACCAGCATGTGGATTGATTCCGAACACACCGATCCGTGGAGGATGTTCGCCGAGCCGCTCCGTGGTTGCGACGATTGCTTCGGCCGCCGCGATCACCAACTCCGGCGACAGGCGGGCGAGGGCGGCGCCGACTGACTCGTGAAGTGTCGCATGCACGATCCTCAGGCCCTTGGCCGTCAGCATCATGAAGGCTCGCTCGCGTGGCGTGCCGGTAACGTCGGCGACCAGTCCGGGGTAGCCGCTGAATGAGATGCCGGCGCGATTGACCGCGGTCTCCGAGTGCGGACAGCCGATCACGGCATCGACCTTGCCCGCGAGTGCCAATTTCACGGCCTCGGCCGCGTAGGCGACGGTGGCCTTGCCGGCGCGCGGATCAAGCTTGCCGGGCGCAAATGCGACTTCCTCCAGGGCAGGGGCATCGATGAAGGCCGGCGTATCGACCTTCAGCCGCTCGGCGGTCTTCTCGATGACATGCGCGTCGCCCACCAGCAATGGACGCACGTTGCCCTTGGTTGCGAGGGCGGCCTTGATCGCGACTTCCGGTCCGATGCCGTTGGGATCCCCCAGAGCGATGGCAATTCTCATGATCGGAGGGGGTGCCTAGAACGGAATCGCGACCAAGGTGTCGAAGCGGCCGCCGTCGCACACGGCGATCCGTTCGGTGAAGCGCAGAGCACCAGCCTCAGTGGCCTTGACCTTGTCTCGGTAGCAGCCAGTGGCGAACACATCCATCCGGCCGTCGTGCATGATGCGCACGATCAGGAACGGGCTCTCGACGTCGGCGGTGCCGCTCGATTCTCCCAGGATCACCGGCAGGCCCACGATGTGGCGGTAGCGCTGGCGTTCGTAGATGTTGGCCTTGCGCAGCGCCGAAACGCGGTCTTCGAGCATGCCGCGCGAATCGGCATAGATCAGGCCGGCCTCCAGTCCCTTCGCGACATTGTCGGCGGTCGTCACCTTGTAGAGACAGGGGTCGTGAAAGAACCCCGGCCACTCCTCGAATTTCTCGTTGTCGATGGCGCGCGCGTAGGCGGCGTTCAACTCGACCAGGCGGGAGACGTCCATCAGTAGCCCATCCGCTCGCGATAGGCCTTCCAGAAGCCTCGAACTGAGGCCTCGGTGGCGCGGGTTGCCTGGCTCTCGGTGGTGGCGCCTCCCATCTCGATCACCGACACTTCGTCGCCGGCGGCGGCGATGCCGCGCTGCACGAAGCCCCCGACGCAGCCGTCTTCCATCGAAACGAAGCCGGCCGGGCCGACCAGATTCTGCTGCTTCAGTCTCCGGCGCGTCATTTCCGGCGGATCGTCCTCGAAGCCGAAGTAGGTCCAGCGGATCTCCATCTTGTCGGGACCGAGCGGCACGACCTGGCGTACCGCGAGGCAGTTGTGGATCTGCTGCAGGATCAGCGCCGGGAACACCGACAGGATCTGAAGCTGGATGCGGTCGCCGAACTCTTCGACCGTGTCGAGCAGCGTCGGATCGGCCAGCTTGTAGTCCTTGTTCTCGCTGCGGATGCCCTGATCGCGATAGGCCGTACTCTGGGCGTCGTCGGCCTTGTCGATCGTGTAGCTCGCGTGGTGGCCGCCGTCGGGGCTGACCAGCACGCCGCCGCCCTGGGTCAGGCGGGTGATGCGGAAGGTTCCGAAGAAGAGGTGCAGCAGGCTTGCGTGGTAGGTGTCCTTGACGTTCTCGACATAGAGCTTCCAGTTGTTGGGCAGCACCTGGACGAAGCGACCCATCACCTTGATTGGACGGTTCAGCACGCGCTTCACGCGACCCAGTATCTCCGCGCCGAGATACTGTTCGATCGGTGGCGTCTCGTCCGACAGGGTGGCGAACACCATTCCGCCCAGCGTCGTGGTCCTGAGTTTGCGCGGCCCATAGCGGTCGCGTTGGAAATCCTTCGGCATGCCCCCCACGCCGTTGATGCCCTTTTCGAACGCGATCCCACGCAAGTTGCCGCAGAGGTCGTAGCTCCAGGCATGATAGATGCACTTGAACTGGTTCTCGACTTTGCCGCCATCGTCGAAGGCGATCAGTGCCCCGCGATGGGCACACCGGTTCTCGAAGCAGTTGATGGCGCCGTTGACATCGCGCACCACGATGACAGGCATCGCCCCCACAACATTGGTGCGGTAGTCGCCTTTCTCTGGAATATCGGCCTCGAGGCAGACGAAGTTCCAGGTCGGGCCTTCGAACAGGCGCTCCAGCTCGCGCCGGTAATTTGCCTCGTCCTGGTAGACCCAGTAGGGGACCCGGGCGACCGAGTCGTCGGGCCAGGCGCCGATCCGCTGATGAGTGTCCATGGCAACCTCGCTATTCGAGCGTGACGTTGGCGGACTTGATGACATCGCGCCAGCGCGCTTCCTCTTCCTTGATAAAGGCGGCTGTGGCGGCGGTTCCCTGGCCGACCGGTTCGGCACCCTGCTCGAGAAACTTGGCGCGTACGTCGGGCAGCTTCAGTGCGGCAGCCGAATCGCCGTTGATTTTCTGGACGACCGACTCGGGCGTGCCGGGTGGTGCGACCATGGCGAACCAAGCGCTGGCAATCAGGTTGGGCAAGCCGATTTCTGTCGCATCGGGTGTATCGGGCGAAACCGGGCTGCGACTGCGGCCGGTGACACCGAGGAACTTCACCTGCCCCGCCTTCTGGAAGCGAAGGGCCGCCGAGATGTTGCCGAAGAAGACGTCGACGCGGCCGGCCGTGATGTCCAGCAGCGCCGGTCCTTCGCCCTTGTAGGGTACGTGCACGAGCTTGACGCCTGCCTGGGTCGCGAACATCTCCGCGGTCAGATGCGACGTCGATCCGTTGCCCTGGCTCGCATAGGTCACCTTGCCGGGATTGGCCCTGGCGTAGGCAATGAATTCCTGCGCCGTTCCGGCCGGCAGGTCGGCGCGGGCGGTGATCACGTTGGTCGACAGCGCCAACACCGTGATCGGCGCGAATTTCGACCAGTCGTACGGCAGGGTCTTGTAGAGGTTGTGATTGATCGACAGCGGTCCTGGCGGACTGCACAGCAGGGTGTAGCCGTCGCCATCAGACCTGTAGGCGACCTCGGCGCCGACATTGCCGCCGGCACCCGGCTTGTTGTCGACGATGACCGGCTGGCCCCAGGCCGATGAGAGTTTCTCGCCGAGGATGCGGCACAGCGTGTCGTTCGATCCGCCGGCAGGGAAGGGCACGACGATCCGCACCGGCTTTTGCGGCCAGGCGACTGTCTGGGCGTGGGCCGCCAAGGGCAGGGACAAAAGTAACGCCGCCACCAGGCGCAAAACTCTTTTCATTGCGGGCGTCTCCTCACCCTATGTTAGCGCCAACCGAAGGTAGGCGACATGTCCGCGCCCGCATTTCCCCCCTCAGACGGCCGCTCCCTCCGCTACGCGAGGCCATTGTCCTGGGCTATCGGCATCGCTATGCGCGCGAGCGTCTCTAGGAAGTGATCCGTCAGGTCTACGCCACGGGCTGTGGACTGACCTTTGGCACCCAAAGCCGCATCGACCAGACGATCAAGCCGGCGACCGCGGCCAGTGTGGCAGGCAATCTGTATGTCAACCGCACCATCATCGGTGCCGCCGTGGGGGTGCAGCCGTTCGTCTGCTGCGGTTGCTCGCTGAGCGCCCCGTCGGCGCCATTCTGGCCGAGCACGAGCTTCCGGGCCCGGTGAGCGAGCGCAACGTCTACAAGGTGCGGGCCAAGGGGACGGTGCTGTGTCTGTCAGGGGATGCCGCGGCGCGGTCTCGCCAGAAAGCGGTCGTGCCGATTTTTGTGGCCCCTTATCCGGTCGATTTTCTGCCCAGAGAGGTATCGCTCAGCGTCAACACCACCGCGGCCGGCGGTAACGCCAGCCTTATGACGATCGGATAACCTCGCTAGTAGAAGCCGTACTTCGTCGGCTGCTTCGTTTCCATGACGCACAGGAAGCGTTCGGGCTGGATCTGATCCTTCCGTTTGGCCTCGCAGCCGTCATAGGTATACGGGCCGCCGTAAACGCCCGGGCCACCTGCGATGACGGTATAGGGCAGTTCGAGGTACCAACCTGGCCCTGCCCAGGCCACGCTCGGGCCCTTGCTGCAGCCCGCCAGCGTCGCCGACAGGATGGCCGCCGCAATTACCAACTTCCGCGCCATGTTTCTCCCCAAAACCAACGCTGGAACCAAAGTACGGCATGGGACGCGCGCCTTCAATGGCGCGACCCGGCCTCATCGGACGGTCTGCCGGTTCGGGGAGGCGGTGTCCGGCCTCTCGACAGACTTTCAGTGGCCCGAACAGCCCGCTAAGGAACCACTTCGCCTCTTGCATCCCCTCGGGTAATGTCGGAAATCCTGAATTGAGAGGGGAGAGGGACCGCATCAGGGCGGTCTGTCTGCGCGTGACCTGAATGGATTTGCCGGAGAAGCAGGGACTTTACGACCCACGCAACGAGCACGACTCGTGCGGCGTCGGATTCGTGGCCAATATCAAGGGCCAGAAGTCCCACGATATCGTCCGTCAGGGACTGCAGATTCTGGTCAATCTCGACCATCGTGGCGCCGTCGGCGCCGACCCGCTGGTCGGCGACGGTGCCGGCTGCATGATTCAAATTCCCGACGCCCTGCTGCGCGACTGGGCGAAGAAGACCGGCCTCGACCTCCCGCCGCCCGGCTTCTACGCCGTGGCCATGTGCTTCATGCCGCAGGACGAGAAGGCGCGGGCCTTCGCCACCAAGCGGCTGGAGCACTTCATCAAGGTCGAGAAGCAGAGGCTGGTCGGCTGGCGCGATGTTCCGACCGACATCACCGGCCTCGGCAAGGCAGTGATCGAGCGCATGCCGGTGATCCGCCAGGCCATCGTGGCGCGCGGGCCCATGGTTGCCGACCAGGATGCCTTCGAGCGCAAGATTCTGACCATTCGCAAACAGACCCAGAACCCGCTCGCGGAACTCGAGAAGAAGCACAAGCTGCCCGGCTTGGCGCAGCTCTACATGCCGTCCTTCTCCTCGCGAACGGTGGTCTACAAGGGGCTGCTGCTGGCGCCTCAGGTCGAGAGCTTCTACGCCGACCTGCGCAATCCGCTGACTCAGTCGGCGCTCTGCCTCGTGCACCAGCGCTTCTCGACCAACACCTTCCCGTCATGGAAGCTGGCACACCCCTACCGCTTCATTGCGCACAACGGCGAGATCAACACCGTCCGCGGCAACGTGAACTGGATGTACGCGCGCCGGCGCATGATGGAGTCCGATCTGATCGGCGCCGATCTGGACAAGATGTGGCCGATCATCCCGCACGGCCAGTCGGATACCGCTTGCGTCGACAATGCCCTCGAGTTGCTGGTGGCGGGCGGCTATTCGCTCAGCCACGCCATGATGATGCTGATTCCGGAGGCGTGGGCCGGTAATCCGCTGATGGATGCCAAGCGCAAGGCGTTCTACGAGTTCCACGCCGCGTTGATGGAGCCGTGGGACGGTCCGGCCTCGATCGCCTTCACCGACGGCCGGCAGATCGGTGCCACGCTCGATCGCAACGGCCTGCGGCCAGCGCGCTTCGTGGTGACCGACGACGACATGGTGGTCATGGCGTCGGAATCCGGCGTGCTGCCGATTCCCGACGAGAAGATCGTGCGCAAGTGGCGGCTGCAGCCCGGCAAGATGCTGCTGATCGATCTCGAGCAGGGGCGCATCGTCGAGGACGACGAACTGAAGCGCACGCTCTCGGAGGCCGAGCCCTACGAGGAATGGCTGAAGGATACCCAGCACAAACTGGAGGAGCTGTCGGAGATCCCCGACGCACCGGCGCCCGCGCCATCGAACGACCCGACGACGCTTTTGGACCGCCAGCAGGCCTTTGGCTACACGCAGGAGGACATCCAGTTCTTTCTCGAGCCGATGAGCAAGGACGGCGACGATCCGGTCGGCTCGATGGGCACCGACACGCCGATCGCCGTGCTCAGCAAGAAGCCGAAGCTGCTCTTCAATTACTTCAAGCAGAACTTCGCGCAGGTCACCAATCCGCCGATCGATCCGATCCGCGAGGAGCTGGTGATGTCACTGGTCTCGATGATCGGTCCGCGCCCGAACCTGCTCGGCCGTCACGCCGGCACGCACAAGCGCCTGGAAGTGAGCCAGCCTGTGCTCACCAATGCCGAGCTGGAGAAGATCCGCTCGATCGAGGAACTGCTCGACGGGGCGTTCCGTACCGCCACGATCGACACGACTTGGCCGGCGTCAGAAGGTGCGGCCGGCCTCGAAAAGGCGCTCGACCGGGTCTGCTCGGAGGCGACTGACGCAGTATTGGCCGACCGCAACATTCTGATCCTGTCGGATCGGGCGGTGTCGGCCGATCGCATCCCAATCCCGGCGCTGCTCGCAACCGCTGCCGTTCATCACCACCTCATTCGTCGCGGGCTTCGCACCCAGACCGGCCTGGTGGTCGAATCGGGCGAGGTGCGCGAGGTCCACCACTTTTGCTGTCTGGCCGGTTATGGCGCCGAGGCGATCAACCCGTATCTGGCCTTCGAGACCCTCGAGGCGCTGCGGATCCAGAATGGACTGCCGCTGAAGGCCTACGAGGTTCAGAAGAACTACATCAAGGCGGTCGGCAAGGGCCTGCTGAAAGTGATGTCCAAGATGGGCATCTCGACCTACCAGTCCTATTGCGGCGCGCAGATCTTCGATGCGGTCGGCCTGCATTCAGGTTTCGTCGAAAAGTATTTCACCGGGACCGCCACCACGATCGAGGGTGCCGGCTGGAAGGAAATCGCAGAGGAGACGGTGCGTCGCCACCGCGACGCTTATGGCGACAACCCGATTTACCGCTCGATGCTGGATCCGGGCGGCGACTACGCCTTCAGGCTGCGCGGTGAGGATCATGCCTGGACACCGCAGAGCGTCTCCAAGCTGCAGCATGCCGTGCGCGGCAACGTGGCGTCCGAGTACAAGGCCTTCGCTGAGTCGATCAACGAGCAGAGTGAGCGGCTGCTGACCATTCGCGGCCTGATGCAGTTTAAGTTCGCCGACAAACCGATTCCGGTCGCTGAGGTCGAGCCGGCCGCCAACATCGTCAAGCGTTTCGCCACCGGCGCGATGTCCTTCGGCTCGATCAGCCGCGAGGCGCACACCACCTTGGCGATCGCCATGAACCGGATCGGCGGCAAGTCGAACACCGGCGAGGGCGGCGAGGAAGCGGATCGTTTCAAGCCGCTGCCCAACGGTGATTCGATGCGGTCGGCCATCAAACAGGTCGCCTCGGGCCGCTTCGGCGTCACTGCCGAGTACCTGGTCAATGCCGACGACCTGCAGATCAAGATGGCGCAGGGCGCCAAGCCCGGCGAGGGTGGCCAGCTCCCCGGCCACAAGGTCGACGAAAACATCGCGCGCGTGCGCCGCTCGACGCCCGGCGTCGGCTTGATCTCTCCGCCGCCACATCACGATATTTATTCTATCGAGGATCTGGCGCAGCTCATCCACGACCTCAAGAACGCCAATTCAAAGGCGCGTGTTTCGGTGAAGCTGGTATCCGAAGTGGGTGTCGGTACGGTTGCTGCCGGCGTTTCGAAGGCGCGCGCCGATCACGTGACGATTTCCGGCTTCGAGGGCGGGACCGGCGCTTCGCCGCTCACGTCGCTCACTCATGCCGGCTCGCCGTGGGAAATCGGCCTTGCCGAGACCCAGCAGACGCTGGTGCTGAATGGGTTGCGCGGCCGCATTGCCGTGCAGGTCGATGGCGGCCTGCGCACCGGTCGCGACGTGGCGATTGGTGCGCTGCTTGGTGCTGACGAGTTCGGCTTCGCAACCGCGCCGCTAATCGCGGCAGGCTGCATCATGATGCGCAAATGCCATCTCAACACCTGCCCGGTAGGCGTGGCGACGCAGGATCCGGTGCTGCGCAAGCGCTTCACTGGCCAACCCGAGCACGTCATCAACTACTTCTTCTTCGTGGCCGAGGAGTTGCGCGAAATCATGGCCAGGTTGGGCTTCCGCACGCTCAACGAGATGATCGGCCGTGTCGATAAACTCGACATGCGCAAGGCGATCGATCACTGGAAGGCTGGTGGAGTCGACCTCTCCAAGCTGCTCCACCAGGCGTCGGCCAAGCCGGGCGTCGCGATCTGGAACAGCGAACGCCAGGACCACGGTCTCGACAAGGCGCTTGACCACAAGCTCATCGCCGCAGCCCAGCCGGCCATCGACAAGGGCCAGCCGGTCCAGATCGATCTGCCGATCACCAACGTCAACCGCACTGTCGGCGCCATGCTGTCGGGCGAGGTGGCCAGGAAGTACGGCCATGCCGGCTTGCCCGAGGACACGATCTCGGTTCGCCTCACCGGCACTGCCGGCCAGAGTTTTGGTGCCTTCCTGGCCCGCGGCGTTTCGATCGAACTGACCGGCGACGGCAACGACTATGTCGGCAAGGGCCTGTCGGGCGGCCGTGTCGTCGTGCGCCAGCCCAAGGGCAGCAGGCGCGATCCGCTGCAAAATATCATCGTCGGCAACACCGTTCTCTACGGTGCCATCGCCGGTGAAGCATACTTCCAGGGCGTGGCGGGCGAGCGCTTTGCCGTGCGCAACTCGGGCGCGGTCTGCGTCGTGGAGGGGACTGGAGATCACGGCTGCGAATACATGACAGGCGGCGTGGTGGTGGTGCTCGGCGACACCGGCCGCAACTTCGCCGCCGGCATGTCGGGCGGCATTGCGTACGTTTACGATCCGAAGGCTCGTTTCAAGGATCTGTGCAACCCCGCGATGGTTGAACTCGAGGCAGTGGGCGGTGCTTCCGATGCCAAGGCCGATGATCCGGGGCGCCCGCACCAGCGTTCGGTCAGCGTCGAGGACAACGGCATGGGCGACGTGCTGGGCTTCGATGCCGAGCGCCTCCGCATCCTGGTCGAGCGCCATCTGCTGCATACCGGCAGCGCGCGGGCGCGTGAGTTGCTCGACGACTGGGACAATGCGGTGAAGAGCTTCGTCAAGGTCATGCCGAAGGATTACAAGCGAGCGCTGCTGCAGGCGCGCGAAAGGGCAGCCGCCAAGGCTGTGGCGGCAGAGTAGTCATGGGTCTTCCGACAGGTTTTCTCGAGATCGAGCGTCAGGATCGGCCGTACGAAAAGGTCGACAAGCGCCTGAAGCACTGGAAGGAGTTCGTCCTGCCGTTGCCGCCTGCCGAGGTGAGCAAGCAGGGCGCACGCTGCATGGATTGCGGTATCCCGTTCTGTCACAACGGCTGCCCGGTCAACAATCTGATCCCGGATTGGAACGAGCTGGTGCGGCGCGACCGTTGGCAGGCGGCGCTGGACGTTCTGCACTCGACCAACAATTTCCCCGAGTTCACCGGCCGCATCTGCCCGGCGCCGTGCGAGGCGTCGTGTACGCTCAATATCGACGACAATCCGGTGACCATCAAATCGATCGAGTGCTCGATCGTCGACCGCGGCTGGCAGGAAGGCTGGATCCAGCCCTTCATGCCTTCGCGCAAGACCGGCAAGCGGGTTGCCGTGGTCGGCTCCGGCCCGGCCGGCATGGCCTGCGCCCAGCAACTGGCGCGCGCCGGCCACTCGGTGACGCTGTTCGAGAAGGCCGATCGCATCGGCGGTCTGCTGCGCTACGGCATTCCCGACTTCAAGATGGAGAAGCACCTTATTGACCGCCGCATGCGGCAGATGGAAGCCGAGGGCGTCGAGTTCCGTACCGGCGTCGAAGTCGGCGCTACCTTGTCGATCAAGTCTCTGCTCGAGGGCTATGACGCTGTCGCTCTGACCGGCGGCGCGGAATTCCCGCGCAACCTGGAGGTGCCGGGCCGCGATCTCGAGGGCATTCACTACGCCATGGATTTTCTGGTGCAGCAGAACAAGCGTGTCGCCGGCGACGATGAGGCGCGTGCCGCCCCGCGCGGCACGCTCAGCGCAAAGGGCAAGCACGTCGTGGTTATCGGCGGCGGCGACACCGGTTCGGATTGTGTCGGCACCTCGAATCGTCAGGGTGCCGCCTCGGTGACTCAGCTCGAGGTCATGCCGCGTCCACCCGAAAGGGAAGACAAGGCGCTGACCTGGCCGGATTGGCCGCTGAAACTGCGCACTTCGTCGAGCCACGAGGAGGGTGCCGAGCGCGACTTCGCCGTGTTGACCAAGAAGGCGGTCGGCACGAACGGCAAGCTCACTGGCCTGGAATGCGTGCGCGTGGTCTTCGACAAGGGCCAGATGAAGGAAGTCGACGGCAGCAAGTTCGAGCTCAAGGCTGACCTCGTGCTGCTGGCAATGGGCTTCCTTGGCCCGCGCAAGCCCGGCATGGTCGAGCAGTCTGGCGTCACCCTCGATACGCGCGGCAACGTGCTGGCCAATACCGCCGACTACAAGACATCGGTGCCGCGCTTGTTCGCCGCCGGCGACATGCGTCGCGGCCAGTCGCTGGTGGTCTGGGCGATTCGCGAAGGCCGTCAGTGCGCGCGGGCCATTGACGAAACGCTGATGGGGAGCACGACGCTTCCGCGATAGGGCCTTTCCGGCTGGAGCGGTGGCGTTGACAGGGTTCGCCGGATGGACTGCACCCAAAAGTGAGCAGTTCAATTTGGAGAAAAGCTGCATTACTCTGCAACCGCCGGGTGGCCGTGGGGGCTTGCCGGCGCGAGTGGGACTGTAATGAAACTGTTGCTGATCCAGGGCGCCAACATGGAGTACCTGGGACGCCGCCAGCCCGAATTGTACGGCACGACAACGGCCAAGGAGCTGGATGCTCTGCTGCGCCGGCGCGCCCGTGCGCTCGGCGTGATCCTGGACATCCTCTACACCAACACCGAAGGCGAGGCGGTGTCGGCGATTTACAAGGCCGAGCGCGCCGGGGTCGACGGTATCCTATTCAATCCGGCAGGCTTCCTGCACGCCGGTCATGCGCTGCGCGATTGCCTGGCTTCGGTGAAGGTGCCGTCAATCGAGATTCACATGACGAACATTGAAAAGCGCGGCCGCCGTTCGCTGACCGCGGAATCCGCCGTGGGCATGATCGCGGGCTTTGGAGTGGACTCCTACGTGCTGGCACTGGAAGCGATCGTGTCGCGGCTCGGACGGGCCTAGTTTTCCGCCGCCCAGGCGGCGGTCGCCAGCGTAGTCGGCGCGAACTCGCCGAATCTCCAGTCGAGGGCAAGGGCGGCGCGCCGCCTGAAGCCGCGTTCGGCGGCGAAGCGCCACAGGTGCAGCGCACCAGCGGGCAGCGCATCCTTGGGCGCCCATTCGATCGTGACATGGCCCTGCAGCTGCAGAAGCTCGCCCGAAGCGAAGTCGATGAACAGCAGGCCGGCGCGGGGGTCGCCCAGCAGGTTGCCCAGGGTATTGAAGAAGCGGTTGCCGCGGAAGTCGGGGATGCGCAACTCGTCGCCGTGGACGCCGACGAAGCCGGGTCTCCCGCCTCGATGCGACATATCCAGACCGCCGGATGCCAGCCCTTCGCGCGAACGGCTGGCGACGAAGAAGGTATCGGCGCCGGCTATCAGCCGTCGTGCCGCAGGGTCGAGCGAAGCGATCTGTTCCGTGGCGGCAGGCACACTCGGACGTGGCCTGGGATATCGCGTCTGGATGTACTGGGCGCAATTGCCGAAGCTCTGTGACACGTCGACGGCGAATCCGCCCGGTCCGATTGCACGTACGATGCCGTTGGCGCGGTTGCGCCGGCGATTGGTGAGGTCGAGACCCAGCAACCCGACAGGTGCGCCTTCGAGAAGCCCGGCAGTGGCCGGATCGTCTTCACCGGGGCGCGCGGAAATCGTGAGGGTCGTGGGATCGGGAGATTGCACAAAGCCCGGTGCGCCGCTCACGAGCGATGGAACCGGCCAGCCTCGGCGGTCGGCCGTCGCCATGAAGATGTAGGGCAGGCCGGCGAAGAACTCGCGATGCTGATCAGGCATGAAGGGGCGGATGCCGGCTCCCGGACTACTCTGCTGCGCCAACGCCTGGGCAGCGAGTTCATCGGTGTGGAAGGGACCGGAATAGGGCGCGGGCGCGGTCATGTTGTTCAAGATAGGACGGCCGGTGCCGCCGTCGCATTGCGGGGCCGGCTGAAATAATCTCTCGGCAGCCGGCACAAATCTCGTGCGCCAATGGTTGTCATGATCGAGATCGCACCGCTCGCCAACTCCGACCGCGCCGCTTGGCAGGGCCTCGCCACTGGCTACAATAATTTTTACGAGACGGTCTGGCCGCCGGATATTTATGACCGTGTCTGGCGGCGCCTGCGGACCGGTGAAGGTGCTTACGCGCTGGGAGCGCGTGTCGACGGACGGCTGGTCGGCATCGCGCATTACCTGTTTCACGCAAACGTCTGGCGAGACGACGTTTGCTATCTGCAGGATCTGTTCACCGACGAGACGGCGCGCGGCCAGGGAGTGGCGCGAGCCCTGATCGACGCGGTCGCGGCAGAGGCTCGTCGGCGCGGCGCCTCACGCTACTATTGGCAGACCAGACAGGACAATGCGCGGGCGCGAGCGCTGTACGACAAGGTCGCGGTGTTCCGCGGCTTCATCCGGTACGACTACTCCCTGGATTAGCGGGCGCGGAATTCAGTCCGGAGTCGTCCCGAAGCGGCGCTGCCAGAACTCGCGGCTGCGCCGCTCCCCGATGTCGCAGCCCAATTCGTAGTCCGGCCTGACGAACTTGGTGTAGTCGTCATCGTTGCGCCGGCGCGGGCGGCTGGGTTGCTGGGTAGTCTGGGCGAGTCGTACGCCGTCGCGGAGGAGGTCGCCGCCAACGTCGATATCCGAGCGTGGCCCCCAATCCGGTGCGAGGTTGGCGACTTCTTGCAACAGCTTCTTGCGCACGGCGCGTGGAAAGTCGTCGAAGTTGCGCGCGACTTCCACGAACGAGCGCGGCCCCCCGGTCACGCAATGCAGATAATACTTGTCGAGGTCCGTCTCGTTGGGAAAGCCAAACGGATTGGGGCGGTCGTTCATGATCGGCAGGCCGTTGATGACGATGCGTTCCTTGAGCAGTTCGTGGCGCATGTCGGTGACCAGCATGCCGTCATTGTTGGAACCGTCGCCTGAAACGTCCAGCACCTTGCGCTCGGTGACGTAGGGTGCGCGAACGAAGAGCGGGACGGCATATCGCATGGCGCCGCTGATCGAGGTTCGGCGTGCAATCGATATCGGCGCCTCATTGAGGCGGCTCGCGAAAGCTTCGATCGCCGCCTCGCTGTCGAGCAGGGTCCAGTCCATCAGCAGCTTCTGCATCCACGAATCCGACCATTCGAAATAGGCGACGGCGATTCGACCGGTGGCGCCGCCCAGTATGGCCTTGACGATCTCACGGTCGCGGAACGCCTGGACGTAGCCCTGACGCTGCAGACGTGCTTCCTCGGGGTCGATGCTGCCGGAGATATCGATCGCAAGCGCCAGCACGAGATCGACTTCCTTGCGCTCTTGTGCGGCCCCCGGTGCAATGGCGAGGAGCAGGGCAATCAGGCAGGCGAAAACACGCATGGCACGTTCTCCGCGTCGGACGCTGCACGCTTGGCCAAAACCATACCGCCGCGCGGAAGCTCCGGCCAGCCTCGCACTGGACGGCGAGCGCGATCGGCCGCTAGCCTTTGTGGAAAGAACCGGGAGGACGATGTGGATCTGGCCCTCAGCCCGCAGGACGAGGCGTTTCGCGAAGAGGTGCGCAGGTTTCTCGACCAGAATTTGACCGAAGATCTGCGTGAGGCCGGTCGCAAGACTGCCGGGGTCTTCGCCGAGTTCGAGGCCGGGCAGCGTTGGCACAAGACCTTGGCCAGGCGCGGTTGGTCGGCGCCGAGTTGGCCCAAGGAATACGGCGGTACCGGCTGGGATGCCACGC
Source organism: uncultured Alphaproteobacteria bacterium (assembly GCA_963923875.1). Classification (GTDB taxonomy): domain Bacteria; phylum Pseudomonadota; class Alphaproteobacteria; order Reyranellales; family Reyranellaceae; genus Reyranella. The sequence continues at coordinate 9,848 of CAWUOG010000001.1, read as the reverse complement.
AGCGCTACATTTTCGCCCGTGAGTGCGTCGCTGCCGATGCGCCACGCATCTTCGCCATGGGCTTGCGCATGGTTGGCCCGGTGATCATGAAGTTCGGCACGCCTGAGCAGAAGGCGAAGTACCTGCCCCGCATCGTGTCCGGCGATATCGTGTTCTGCCAGGGCTATTCGGAACCGGGCTCGGGGTCCGATCTCGCCAGCCTGAAGACGCGCGCGGTAAAAGACGGCGACGACTACGTCATCAATGGCACCAAGATCTGGACCACTGGTGCCCATGTCGCAGATCACATGTTTTGCCTGGTGCGCACCGCGGCCGAGGGCAAGCCACAGGACGGCATTTCGTTTGTCCTGATCGATTCGATGAAGACGCCCGGCCTCAGCGTGAAGCCGATCGTCACTCTTGCCGGCGACCATGAGGTCAATCAGGTGTTCTTCGACAATGTCCGGACGCCGATCGCCAATCGCATCGGACCGGAAAATGCCGGCTGGACCGTGGCCAAGTATCTGCTCGAGTTCGAGCGTGGCGGCGATGCCTATACTCCCAATCTGCATGCTCGCCTGGAAGACATCCGGCGCATCGCGCGCGAAGAAGCCGCCGATGGTGCCGGCCGGTTGATCGCCGAACGCAGCTTCGCCGAGCGCTTGGCCGAGGCAGAGATGGAGATCCAGGCCCTGGAAATGATCGAACTGCAGGTCCTGTCCGACCTCAGCAAAGGGCGGAACCCAGGCACCGTTTCGTCGTCCATGAAGATTCGCGGCAGCGAGACACTGCAGAAAATCGATCATCTCGGGATCGAGGCGCTGGCCTGGTACGCTGCGCCCTTCGAGCCAGAGGCCCGTCTGCTGGGCCACAATGAGCCTATGGTGGTTCCGGAGGCCGGACTGACCGCGATGCCGCTCTATCTCAACAACCGCGCCTCGACGATTTATGCCGGTTCCAACGAGATCCAGCGCAACATCATCGCCAAGGCGGCGCTGGGGCTCTAGCCCGCAAGAGGCAGGACGGGCGTGTGGGAGTGCCGGAGGGGCGACATCCAGCTCGTGTGGTAGGCACAGCGGATTCATTCAGGCTGCATTTGCATTCGAATTGAGGACCATGAGGCCATTCACCAGATGCATTCGCTGCGGTTTGATTATATTGTTGCACTTTAGGTGCAGGTAAACTTGGATTCATTTCAACCTACGATCGGCCGGACTTTGGCTGCTCACGCAGAGCGCGACCCTGCTGCGATCGCGATTCTCAGTCCGGGGCTGCGGCCGCTGACATTCGGCGAACTATCGCTTCAGATTGAGCGCATCGGCGCACAACTACGCGCGGCGGGAATCGGAGCATCGTCGCGCGTCGGCGTAGCGTTGCCGCGTGGTCCGGAAGCGGCGCTGATCAGTCTCGTGGTCTCGGCGACAGCGATCATGTTGCCGATCAATCCCAATCTGACGGCGGCCGATCTCGAGACCGAAATCGAGCGCATCAAGATCGATGCGCTGATCGTGCCGCACTCCGACGAGCTTCCGACCTGGGCAGTTCGGTCGTCCGGTCTCTTCGAGGTGGCGCGCGCGACGACGTCGTTCGCGGAGATCGCCTTGACCCAGCGCTCCGACGTTGCGCGCAAGAAGCCGGCCGGCGATGTCGATGAGAAGTCGGTGAGCGTGATCTTCCGCACCTCCGGCACCACGGGCTCCGCCAAGCGAGTGCCGGTGACGCATCAGAACCTGGTCGAGATGGCGCGCAAGATGCAGCGCTGGTTGAAGATCGGCCCCTCGGACCGGTCGACCTGTATTCTTCCAATTTACTACAATGCGGGCTTCAAGGCGACTCTCCTGGTGCCTTTGCTGATCGGCTGCAGTGTGGCGATGCCTGCCACGACCAATCCGAACGAATTCGACCAATGGGTCGACGAGTTGCGCCCGACCTGGCTGACCGCTGCGCCTGCCTTCCTGCAAGCGGTGCTCGACAGGATGAAAGCGCGCGACAGCGCCCCTCTGAAGCATTCGCTGCGCTTTGTGCTGTCGACCGCCTCCTATCTTGCGGACGCGGTGCGGGTCGACCTGCAGGCCGCGCTCGGCGTTCCAGTCGTCGAGTTCTATGGTCTGTGCGAGGCCGGGATGATGACGGCGCCGGCAATTCCTCCTGAGAAGCTGAAACCGGGTAGCGTCGGGCGCCCGCCCCAGGGCGAACTCGCGATCCGGGGCGACAATGGCAAGTTCCTGCCTGCAGGACAGACTGGCCAGGTCGTGTTGACCGGCCCAAGCGTGACGCCGGGCTACCTCTACGAGATCACCGACACGCCGAGCGGGCTCGAGAACGGCTGGCTCGCGACCGGCGATCTCGGCGTGATCGATGCGGAAGGTTATCTGACCATCGTCGGTCGGACCAAGGAGATCATCAATCGCGGCGGCGAAAAGGTCTCGCCCTATGATGTCGAGAAGGCCCTGCTTCAGCATCCTGCGGTGCGAGAGGCGGCGGCCTTCGGCGTGCCGCATCCGCGGCTGGGCGAGAATGTCGCTTCGGCGGTGGTCTTGCATGCCGGCAAGCAGGCGACATCGTCTGAGCTCATCGACTTCATCTACGATCGGCTCGCGCCGTTCCAGATGCCGCGGCACGTGCACGTGCTGGAGAAGTTCCCTGTCGGCGTCACTGGAAAGATTTCGCGGCCACAACTCGGCGCCATGTTCGCCAATCACGCGCGCCATATATCGCCGCCCGAACAGCCGCTGCAGATCCAGATCGCGGAGATCTGGCGAAAGTTCCTGAAGCGCGACGATATCGGCATTGACGACGATTTTTTCGAGATTGGCGGAGATTCGCTTCAGGCAACCGAGATGCTGCTCGAAATCGAGACCGTTACCGGTCTCACCGTCGCACCCTCGGAGATTCGTGCGCAACTCACGATTCGCCAGCTTGCCCAGGCGCTGGTGCGGGTTGCCGCCAGCGATCAGTTGATGACCCGGGTCAAGGATGGCCACGGTACGCCGCTCTTCCTCTGTCATGGCGATTTCGACGGGTGGGGGCTTTATGCTCGCCGCCTGGTCGAACTGCTGCGCCACGATGGACCGGTCTATCTGCTCCATTCCAATCTCGATGCCTCGGCCGGCGTCACGTCGGTCGAGGAGATGGCGAGGCGCTACGTTCCCAACCTTCTCGCCGCGTGGCCGCATGGCGCCTTCAAGCTCGCCGGCTACTGCCATGGCGGTCTGGCGGCATGGGAAATGGCGCATCAGCTCGGCCAGATCGGCAGAACCGTCGAGGGCGTGATGCTGATCGACACATTCTCGATCAATGCGCGCCCGACCGTACGCGCACTCGCGGGCCTGGTGGCTTCAGTAGAGAAGCTGGTTCCGGCGGAGATGGCCTCTCGCCTGCACGAGCATGCGATGCCGAGCCTGTGGTCGCTGACGCGTCGGCTGATGCATGGCGATCGCCATATCCTTCAACGAATCGCCCGGCGCTTTCATGCGGCGCCGGCTGCAGCGGGTGAGGCTGAGCAGTCCGGTCCATCGTTGCGCTGGGCCTATTATCAGGCGATGTCGAATTACCTGCCGCCGCGTATCGACACCGACGTTGTCTGCGTGCTGAGCGACGAGTATTCGACGAAGCCGGAGTTTGCCCAGGGTGTGTGGCGCCGGTTGGCGCGGCGCCTTGCCTACGAGCAGGTGCCCGGCCTGCATAACACCTGCATCACGAGCCATGTCGTCGACCTCGCGGCCACGCTCAATCGATATCTCGCGCCCGTCTGACGCGCGGTTGAACCGCGTCCGAGGCTGCTCCTGAGGCAGGTCTTGCAACTGCCTGAAAAAGCGCCACATACAGAAGACGATGAACGACCCCTATGCCATCCTCGGTGTAGCCAAATCGGCGTCGGCGGATGACATCCGCAAGGCGTACCGCAAGCTCGCCAAGAAATATCACCCGGATCTCAATCCAGGCGACAAGGCTGCCGAAGCCAAGTTCAAGGATATCGGCCAAGCCAATGACCTGCTGTCCGATCCCGAAAAGCGCCGGCGCTTCGACGCGGGCGAAATCGATGCCAGCGGACAGGAGATGCCGCCACGCGGCTTCTATCGTGATGCGGCGGGCGGGCCCGATGGCCGAAAGTATCGTCGTGGCGGCGGGGCGGAGTCGTTCGTCGACATGGGCGACGTCTTTTCTGAGATGTTCGGGGCGCATCGCGGTGGCGGCTTCGACGGGGCGGGGTTCGATGGCGGCGGCTTCGACATGTCGGGCATGCCGCTCACCTATTCGCTCTCCGTGCCGTTTCTGGTGGCAGCGCGCGGCGGCAAGCAGCGTGTAACCCTCCCGGATGGGCGGACTCTCGATATCGATATTCCCGAGGGCACCACCGACGGCCAGACATTGCGGCTGAAGGGGCAGGGCATGCCCGGTCGTGACGGCAAGTCGGCCGGCGACGCCTATGTCGAGATCCGCGTCCAGGCGCATGCCTTTTTCGAACCGCGGGACAATGACATTCATGTCGAGTTGCCCGTAACGCTTTCCGAGGCCGTTCTGGGCGGCAAGGTCAAGGTGCCGACGGTCGGTGGTCCCGTGATGTTAAACGTTCCGCCGGGATCCAACACCGGCAGCAGCCTCAGGCTCAAGGGGCGTGGCTTGCTCGATCGCAAATCCGGCCAGCGAGGCGACCAGTACGTCAAACTCAAGGTCGTTCTCCCCGAAGCGCCTGACGAGAAGCTCAAGGAATTCCTGCAGGGCTGGGAGACCGGTCGCGCCCACGACCCGCGTAAGGGTATGGAGCCGTTCGTATGACCACGCTCGCCGAATTGCTGGGATCCCATAGCGGCCTGACCACACTGCGTGTCGAGCGATGGGTGGCGCGCGGCCTGCTGCGCCCGACGCCGGATGGGCCCGAAAGCTGGAGTTTCGAGCAGGTTGACATTGCGCGTGTGCGCCTGCTCGCCGAACTGGGCGACGATCTCGGGCTCGACGACGATACGATCGAGGCGGTGATCGGCCTGATCGACCAGGTCCATACGCTGCGCGGCCAGATCGAGCTGCTGGCGCGCGCCATCGCGGACCAGCCTGCAGATTCGCGTGCAGCCATCGCGGCCTCGCTGCAGCGGCTGTCGCGACGCTGATCTAGATGCCGTCACGCCCCAGGGCGCGCACCTCGTCGAGACGTTTGCGAATTCTCTCCTGACCGGCGGTCCCGACGCTGCCGACGATCGTGTCGCGCACCGGCGAGAAGCCGACAAAGCCCAGGATGTTGCGCTTCAGGTTCTTCAGCCCGTGGGCGAGGAAGTACCAGCGGTAGACAGCAGCGGGCATTCCCATGGTGACGATCACGCGTGCCGTGCGCCCTTTCAGGTGCATGATCGGAAAGCCGTTGGGTCTGTTGGTGAAAGCGAACCCCGGTCGCAGCGTCTGCTCGAAGAAGGCCTTCAGCACTGCCGGTATGTCGCCCAGCCACAACGGGAACACCACCACGAGGTGATCGGCGCGTTCGATCTGCGCCTGAACCTCGGCGATGGCGGCCGGTGCCTTGCCCTTCTCGAATTCCGCCTGCGATTGCAGGAAGCCGAAGTCGAGCGTCGCTACGTCGATGCGCTCGACCTTGCGCCCGGCACCGCGCGCGCCTTCGGCATAGGCTTCGGCCAGGGCATGGCACAGGCCCTTGCTCCCGCGATCGGGATGGCCGTTGAGGATCAGGATGGAACGGGCAGCATTAGACATGCTGCTTTATCGCGCTGCGAACCAAATGCCGCCTTGAGATAGATCAGGGGCAGAATCCGGGTGCGGGCGTCGGCGCCGGCTCAGCGGTTCAACGCCCTCCAGACTTTCTGCGCCGTGATCGGCAGGTCGATGTGGCGCACGCCGTCGGCCCGCAGCGCATCGAGAACGGCGTTGCCATAGGCCGCGAGCGCACCGTTGGTTGGCAGTTCGCCCACACCCTTGAAGCCCAGCATGTTGTTGGGCGAGGGCGTGACGATGGTCTCGACCGTGAAGTTCGGCAGGTCTTCGGCGCGCGGCAGGGCATAGTCCATCAGCGTGCCGGTGAGCAACTGTCCGGTCTCCTCGTCGTAGATCGCCTCTTCCATGGCGGCATTGCCCAGCCCGTGCGCAATGCCGCCATGGATCTGGCCATCGAGCAGGCGCGGGTTAACCACGACACCGGCGTCGGTGACCGAGGTCAGGCGGTCGATGCGCACGGTTCCGGTATCGGGATCGACTTCGACTTCGCAGACCATGACGCCGGTCGGAAACGATTCAATCTTGTCGGCGAACACGGCATCGCCCTCGAACGGCTTGTGCTCGGCCAGTTCGAGCAGGCCGATGCGCCGGTCGGTGCCGACCACCTCGAAGCTCCCGTCCTTGAACACGATGTCGGCCGGCGACGTCTCCAGGCGCTCGGCGGCGAGGTCACGGCCGCGCTGGATCACGACGTCTGCGGCGCGCTTCAGGGTGGTGCCGGTGATGATGGTCGAGGACGAGCCGCCGGTGCCGCCACCGTGCGGTATGGTTCGCGTGTCGCCCTGGCGGACCTCGATCTGCTCCACGGGAACGCCCAGCGTCTGCGACAGGACTTGCGCGAACACCGTCTCGTGACCCTGGCCCTGGCTCTGCGTGCCGGCGAAGGCCACCAGGCCCTTGGGCGTGACCTGCACCACCGAATGCTCGTCGGCGATGCCGCCGGTACCGTGCAGGTGACAGGAGAGGCCGATGCCGCGGCGCAGGCCCGTCTTTTCGCTGGCTGCGCGCCGGGCCGGGAAGCCCGCTTCGTCGGCTACCTTGAGCGCCTGCTCGAACAGATGCGGGCAGTCGGCGGCATCGTAGGTGTAACCGCTCGCCGCCTTGTAGGGCATGTCGGCTGCGGTGAGCAGGTTCAGTCGCCGCAGGTCGGCGGGCGAACGCTTCGTCTCGTGCGCGGCAATGTCAATTAGCCGTTCCAGCAGGAACAGCGCCTCCGGCTTGCCGGCGCCGCGAATGGCGTCGACCGGCACAGTGTTGGTGAAGGCGCAGTCGAACTCGATGTCGATGGCGGGCAGGCGATAGAGGCCCGAGATGACCTTGGCAAGGCCGGTGGTCGGGATCGACGGCGCGAACATCGACAGGTAGGCGCCGAAATTGGCCTGGGCCCGTACGCGCAAGCCGATGAACCGGCCGCCGGCATCGAGCGCCAATTCGGCCGACGCGACGAGATCGCGCGAATGGCTGTCCGACAGGGCGTGCTCCGCGCGCTCGGCGCTCCAGCGCAGGCCGCGCCGGAGCTTGCGCGTCGCCCAGGCGATCAGGCTCGACTCGGCAGAGATCGGATATTTGGGGCCGAAGCCGCCACCGACGTCCTGCGTGATCAGCCGCAGCTTGTCCTTTGCAAGGTTGAGCACGCGCTCGCACATCAGCCGGTGCGGGATCTGAACGCCCTGCGAGCTGAGCGTCACGGTGGCGGTGTCGCTCGCCGCTTCCCAACTCGACCACGCCGCGCGCGTTTCCATGTAATGCACGATCTGCCGGGGCGAGCGGATCGAGAGGGAGCTGACATGGGCGGCCTTGGCGAAGGCGGCATCCGTGGCTGCCGCATTGCCTCGCTGCCAGTGGCACATCAGGTTGCCCGCGACCTCGTCGTGGACCAGCGGCGCACCGGGCGCCAGCGCCTGCGCCACCGTCACGACGGCCGGCAGTTCCTCGTAGTCGACGGCGAGCAGCTCAGCCGCATCGCGTGCCTGCTCGAGCGTACCGGCGACGACCATGGCCACGATATCTCCGACATGGCGCACCTTGCCGACGGCCATCGGGAGATGGGCGGGCTCGCGGTGCCGGTTGCCGGCCGGGTCCTTGATCTCGCTGATGCAGGGCAGATGACCCAGCCCGTCGCCCGCTGTGTCCACCGAGGTGAAGATCGCGATCACGCCGGGAGCGGCGCGACCGGCTTCCTTGTCGATCCCGACAACCCGCGCATGGGCGTGCGGCGAGCGCACGAACAGCACGTGAGCGGCGTCGGCTGGAGCGGTGTTGTCGGTGTAACGTCCGCGCCCGGTCAGGAATCTCTGGTCTTCGCGCCGGGCGACCGGCTGGCCAACGCTCACGCCGCCATCACGTCGCTGATGATCTTCAACGCCGCATCGATATCGGCGCGGTTTACGTCGAGATGCGTCACGGCGCGGATGCGCGTGCTGCTGCCGGCGCTGGTGCCCATGCCGACCCCGCGCTCGTTGCACGCGGCGACGAATTGCGCGCCGGTCATTCCGGGTTTCTTGATCTCGAAGAAGACGAGGTTGGTCTGCATTTTGGCGACCTCGCACTCGAGGCCCTTGATGTTGGCGAGACCGGCGGCGAGGTGATGGGCGTTGTCGTGGTCCTCGGCGAGGCGGTCCCAGTTGTGCTCGAGGGCGTAAAGCGCCGCGGCGGCGACCACTCCGGACTGGCGCATCGAGCCGCCCAGCATCTGCTTCTGACGCCATGCTTCCTTGATGAAATCCTTGGAGCCAGCCAGCGAGGCGCCGACCGGAGCCCCGAGGCCCTTGGTGTAATCGAGCCACAGCGAGTCGGTGCAGGCGGCGTAGTCCCTGGCCTTGGTGCCGGACTTGACGGCCGCGTTGCACAGCCGTGCACCGTCCATGTGGACAGCGAGGCCGGCATCGTGGGCAACCTTCGAAACGCCACGCAACGTCTCGATCGGCCACACCGTGCCGAAGCCGCCATTGGACGTGTTCTCGACCGAGACCAGGCGTGAACGCGGCGCATTTCGGCTGTTGGGGTCACGCAGCGCAGCTTTCACCTGGTCGGCGGTAAACACGCCGTTGGGGCCGTCGAGCATGCGGATCATGACACCCGAGTTGGCGGCGGTGCCGCCGGTCTCGGCATTGATGATGTGCGCGGTCTTGTCGGCGATCACCTCGTCGCCTAGCCGGCAATGCACGCGGATCGCGGCCTGGTTGCACATCGTGCCGCTCGGCATAAACACGGCGTCCTCCTTGCCGAGGATCTCGCAGATCTTTTCACGCAGGCGGTTGGTCGTCGGGTCCTCGTATTTCTGTTCGTCGCCCACTTCGGCTTCGGCCATGGCTTTCCGCATGCCGGGCGAGGGCTTGGTCTTGGTGTCGCTGTAGAGATCGATGAACCGATTTTGCATGGCGTGGCCTGTACTCCTGCGCCACCATAGCGGCAATTGGGGAGGCGAGGAAACATGAGCCAGTTTGCGGCCCAGACCGCACCTTCGGTAATACCGCAGGAGCTGCTGTATGGTGTAGAGGGCGCGATCGCGGTCATTACGCTGAACGCTCCGCAGCGCATGAACACTATTTCCGGCCCGATGCTGCGTCAGCTCACCGACGCGCTGGTCAAGGCCAACGAGGACCGCGAGGTCCGGGTGGTGATCCTGACCGGCACCGGCCGCGCCTTCTGCGCCGGGCTCAATCTCGAAGCCCAGAGCAAGGGCACGGACAATCTCTCCGTCGGCTCGGGCGCGACACCGACCAATATCGACCTGCGCAACACGCCGCCGCCGGTCCTGCATGCTATGGACAAGCCGGTGATCGCCGCGCTGAACGGCTCGGCCGCCGGCTACGGCCTCGACCTGGCGCTGGGCGCCGACATCAGGGTAATGGCGCAGTCGGCCAAGCTGGCGGCGTCCTATGCCAAGCGAGGCGTGCTGCCGGAGTCCGGCGGCACCTGGTACCTGCCGCGCATGCTGGGCTGGGCCAGGGCATCCGAGCTCATCTTCACCGGCCGCACGCTGACTGCCGACCAGTCGCTGGAGATCGGCCTGGTTAACAAGGTGGTGCCTGACGCTGAAGTGATGGGGGTGGCCCGCACGCTGGCTCTGGAGATCGCCGCCAATGCGCCTCTCGCCATCCAGGCCGCCAAGCGCATGATGCGCATGGCCTGGAACGAGCCGTTCA